>JBCAWW010000328.1:0-6463 GCA_038534415.1 Bacteroidota bacterium
CTTCCTCAAGCAATTGGGCGTCTCTTATAATATGAGTGCACGAAATCGTGTACAAAATCTACCTGATAGTCTCTTCCTACCCGTTCTCATCAATCCTGGAGATTCGGTTTGGACTACTGTGGTTGAGAATGGCGACACCCTTGCCCAAAGAGTGATAGGCTCTTCTTTTTATAACAATGGGCTAGAGCATAGAGCGACAGCTTCAACCCAAATCAAACTTTTTAACTACCTCAATATTTCTCCCAGCTTTAATTATCGTGAAATTTGGTTGACTGAGACCCAAGAGCAAGTTTATGATGCGGAGAATAATTCTATTGAGACGCTGCCAGTAAGAGGCTTTGAACGAGCTTTTGATTATAATACTTCGGTCAGTGCCACCACCAATTTTTATGGGATATACGGCATCAAAAACAGCGAAAAGGAAATTGTATTTAGGCAGCGATTTACGCCTAATGTCAATTACAACCTCAAGCCGGATTTCGCAGCCGAACAATATGACTTCTACCGAACAGTTCAAAAAGATACTTTAGGCAATACCCAGACTTATAGCCGATTTCGAGCGGCCACTTATACCGGACCTAGCCAGGGAGAGAGTCAGGCGATTGGTTTTGGTCTTTCGAGCGTGATCGAAATGAAATACCGGAGCAAGGAAAGTTTTGATCCCGAATTTGATGAGAGCAAAGACAAATACGAGCGTATCCGGGTGATTGACAATTTGGGGATCAGTGGTAACTATAATTTTGCCGCCGATAGCTTTCGTCTCTCTACTTTCAGCATGCGAGCTCGTACCAGTCTTTTCAAAAACAAAGTCAGTATTAATGCGACTGGTACCCTTGATCCATATGCTATCCAGTCTTTTACCAATATCGAAACCGGAGAGATTACCAAAAGAAAAGTAGATCAATATTTGATCAATACGGACGGCAGAATAGGACGCATTACACGGGCGCAAATCAGCTTTTCTACTTCCTTGAGAGGTGAAGAATTGAGAAGGAAACAAGTAGATTCAGAAGAAGTTGACCAAGCTGAGTTTGCACAGATCCAACGTACTAGCTATCAATATGTAGATTTTGACATTCCTTGGGATGTCCGGCTAAGGTATTCTTTATCTTATAGCAATGATGGGATCAATGATCCAAGAATTGTTTCGACTATGAATGTGGACGGTAGCCTCAACCTGACCCAAAACTGGAAGTTACAGCTCAGCAGCGGGTTTGACTTAGTCGATATGGAGGTAACGAATACTTCTCTCCAAATCTTCCGTAATCTGCATTGTTGGGATATGTCCTTTAGATGGGTGCCATTTGGGCCACAGCGCAGTTACTCCTTTGTCATCAATGTGCGTAGCTCCACGCTACAAGCACTACGCCTTACGAAGAATAACTTCTGGCAGGACCGCTTTCAATAAAATAAGCCCTCTGCTGAGAGGAGTTCTCAGCAGAGGGCTTAACAAATTTTTTATTCGATTAGAACCAATAACCGACGCCTGCTGTAAGCAGAACACGTACAAATGGTCCATCGTATTTTCCATCACCGAGGAAATCATTTTGATTAACTACATCAACAATAGGTGGCAGCCATAGAGTCGGTCCTACATGAAAGTCCAATCCTTTTTCTTGTGGGCGGTAGTTATAAAACAAATCAACCATTGGCGTCACTACGAACTTTTTTCGTTCGAACAGCGGTTCATCTATGGGGTTTACAGATAAATATTCACGTCCGGCAATAAAGCTCAAGGCAGGTTGGAAAGCATGCTGTCCAGCACCAAAACGGTAGGCAGTCTCAATCACTCCACCGACAACTGCACCTTCTGAGGTTTCTCCAATAGCCGCAAAGCCACCACCAAAGCGCCAAGCATCTTGCTCATAGCGATACATAAACTGTCCCGCTACCGGTACAGCTGCAGCATAAAAAAAGGTACCATTTAGTTTTACATAAGCTCCGTGCTGGGCTTGTAAGCTGATCAGCGCAAAGGCAAAGACAAAAAGCAAGCTAAGTCGTTTCATAATAGATATATAAATCTAAATTAAAGGGCTAACAAACATCATGACTAACATATAGATGCTAATTCAAATGTCAAATAAATTCAAATTGCTAGGACCTTCCCTAGCCTAAAAATTAAGATGAACAATTTTCATTTAGTCATCAAATTACTAGACTTATTACGTTTTGCTATTGATGATTGTTATAAACTCGAGGGATCTTTATCATAACAAATCACCTAAAAACCGATGAATAGAGACGGGAAACGCAGATTGTCTCAACGCCAACTAGGGAAAAACCCGCCACTCATATCGATAGTGTCGCCAATGAAGTCCCCCATTGTGGCGTATTATGGGAGAAAGTCTAAACGATCATTCCCTTCCTGCTCAAACGGCTATGCTTTTACCAAATACTAGCTTATTGCCATCTAGATCGCATAATTCAAACTCTCGCATTTGGTAATCTGTATTTTGTGGAGAGCCTAAAACCGGAACTTGGCGTTCGAGGAACTCGGCATAAAGCGCATCGACATCATGAACGAAGATATAGAGGATGGCCTTATGACTCACCTTATCCATATCAGTTTCTACGAGATGCACACTTACATTTTCACTCCTTCGGAGAACGCCATATGTCGGTGGATCTTGCCACAAAAAACCTATCGTAAATCCTAGTTTCTCTTCATACCATTTGGCCGAAAGGCCTACATTCGCAACCGGAAATACGGGTGCAGCGTGCGAAAACAGTTCCTTTTTCATGCGCCTACTTTTTTAAGCCAGCTAATAAGAAGTTGCTCATAGGACGGGTAACCGCATAATAATCCAGCACCGTCTCCTTCCATCCATCTTCCATAATGGCAGTAGCAGGAAACTTAGCGTAATAATAAAAGCTTTTGTTAAACAACAAGGGTTGTGCTTCGGCTGCCTCAGCAAACTCTTTAGGGATACGCTTGTTCTTTTCCCCTCTTATCTCCCCAAATTTCTCAACAAAAGCCTTGTCCTTTAGGAGTTTGCTAAACACTTTGGGATGTGAGGCGATGTGTTCCCGCAGGGAGTATAAAGGCTCTTTTTCGATTTTATAAGCGCCACTATATATGCTGGCTTCGGTAGCTTTGAACTCAACATAAAGTCCGGGATGATCCATAGACTTCTTTCCCCCAGCCGAAATCAAGGCAGAGACCTGAGTTTTGTAAGGAGATTTGTCTTTGCTAAAGCGGATATCTCTATTGATACGAAAGATCGCGTCCTTGGCATCCATTTGGATGTCGTCCCCGATATCATTTAGACCTTCGATCAGGTCTTGTACAAATAGTTTGAAGGGATTTTTTACGTAGGTCTCGTAGCGCTTTTTATTGGCATGAAACCAATCTCGATGATTGTTCTTCTCTAGGTCCTCGAAGAAGCTGATGAATTCTGGCTCAAAATAGGGCATAATGATCTACTTTACGGTAAATGATTGCCCTGATAATTGGAAAGTCAAGATACAAAGTATCAATTGATATATCCGCACACATTTCCGAAAAATGCCTTTTCCATCTTGGGGCAAAGTTGTTAATTGCAAGACTTACATAAGGACCATCAGCCTGCATGATGAAAATACGCTTCAAAATTCACTACCACACCCAGTGGGGGCAAAATCTTTACGTCTCCGGCTCATTTGACGAATTAGGTAATTGGGATCCCCAACTTGCCAAACCTATGTTCCATCTAGCTGATGGCTATTGGGAAGTACAAATCGAAGGAGACAAAATCCCCTCGGATTTTCAGTACAAGTATCTCATCAAATCCGATAAGGCTGGCAAGCTAGAATGGGAATGGGGCGAAAATCGTCAGTTTTCTGCTCACGGGCTGAGCTATGAAGAGTTAGAATTTAAAGACTCTTGGCAAGCCAGTGGTGATCAAGAAAATGCCTGGCTAAGCTCAGCTTTTAAAGACGTATTGATGCGTCGCAAATCAAGGAAAACGAAACTCAAAGTCAAAGATTCGGAAGCCCCCCAACATCGCTTCCAAATTGTAGCACCAAGGGTTGGCAGTGATTACCAAATCTGTTTGATAGGAGAAGGTAAAAGCTTAGGAAATTGGGACGAAAAAAAGGCAATCGTTTTAGATGATGCCAATTATCCTATCTGGCAAACACAACTCTCCCTAGGGGCTTTTAGCAAGCCACTGCAATACAAGTATGGTATTTATGACAAAAAACAGAAGCGTATCCTTACTTGGGAAAGTGGTTTTAACCGTCAGCTTGCTCCGACCGATCGCCCTAGCCGAAAGCGTCTCAGCGTCTTAACAGACACCCGTTTTCGCTATCCAGATGGCAATTGGAAAGGCGCTGGTGTTGCGATTCCGGTCTTCTCACTCCGCTCTGAAGATGGCCTTGGCGTAGGTGAGTTTCAAGACCTCCGTGCCATGATCGACTGGTCCGTAAAGCTTGGGATGAAGCTCGTCCAAATCTTGCCGATCAATGATACCAGTGCGACCAATACTTGGGTTGACTCCTATCCCTATAGTGCGATTTCTGTTTTTGCTCTGCACCCTATGTATGCCAATCTAGAGGCCATGGGAGTGCTCAACTCACCCGGTCAAAGAGCAGAGTTCAAACGTATCGGCGAAGCCCTCAATCAGCTCCCAGAGATTGATTATGAAGCGGTTATGGAAGCCAAAAATCGTTATTTCAAGCTGATTTATGCTCAGGACAAGGCCAAAACCTTTAGGCTCAAAGCTTATAAAAGCTTCTTTGCTGAGCACGAAAGCTGGTTAAAACCCTATGCAGTCTTTTGCATGCTCAAAGAACGCTTTGGTACGGCTGATTTCAATCAGTGGCCGGAGTACAATTCGATAGATCAGCAGACGATTGATCTATTGGCGGATCCTAAAGGAAAGCACTACGACGAGATTGCACTCTATTATTTTGTACAATATCACCTACATACGCAACTCAAGTCCGTTTCTGACTACGCCAATGCAAACGGAGTAGTCTTTAAGGGAGATCTACCGATTGGTGTCTATCGCCACAGTGTTGACGCCTGGCAGCATCCTGAATTATACTTCATGAATGCGCAAGCCGGTGCGCCGCCCGATGCTTTTGCAGTCAAGGGACAAAATTGGCGCTTCCCCACTTATAACTGGGAGGCAATGGCCCAAGATGGTTATGCTTGGTGGCGTGCTCGTCTAACCCACATGGCCCAATATTTTGACGCCTACCGTATCGATCATATTCTGGGCTTTTTTCGCATCTGGCAGATTCCCGATCATGCTGTTGAGGGATTGCTCGGACAATTTAATCCCTCTCTCCCATTCTCTACCGAAGAACTCCAGCATTGGGGGATCTGGTGGGATGAGGCTCGCTATACCAAGCCCTACATTCGGACGAATATGCTCGGCCAGTATTTTGGCCAAGATGCGGAAAGCGTCAAGCAAGAGTTTCTCGATGATTTAGGGTATGATATCTGGCAGCTAAAAGAGCATGTCAACACCCAACGCAAAATAGAGGCCTACCTCAAAGCCGAAGCAGACAAAGACAGTCAGCGATTAGATTGGCTCAATTGCATCAAAGAAGGGCTTTACGGGCTTTGTTCAGAGGTACTATTTATTCCTTCTATCAATGGCAAAGGCTTTGACCCGCGCATTGCGATGCATCATACCTATTCTTATCAGGAATTGGATGACCATCACAAATCTTGCCTCAACGAGATATACAATCACTATTTCTATCATCGCCACGAGAGCTTCTGGCGCGATCAAGCCCTGATCAAACTGCCCGCCATTCAATCCGCCACCAATATGTTGGTATGCGGCGAGGACCTAGGTATGGTACCAGATTCTGTCCCGGGCGTAATGCAGGATAGAGGCATTTTGAGTCTGGAGATTCAACGCATGCCTAAGGATCCTAAGCAAGAGTTTGCCCATCCAGCTGATGCGCCCTATATGTCTGTGGTTTCACCTTCCACTCACGATATGGCTACGATTAGGGGCTGGTGGGAAGAGGAGCGCGCTGTCAGCGAACGCTTCTACTCGCAACTGATGGGACAAGAGGGCGAAGCACCTTGGTTTTGCGAACCTTGGATCGCGCGTGAAATCATTGCTCAGCATATGTATAGTCCTAGTATGTGGGCGATATTTCCCTTACAAGACTTACTCGCGATTGATGGCGATATCCGTCGAGAAAACCCTGAAGAGGAGCGAATCAATGTACCCGCCAATCCGGAGCATTATTGGCGCTATCGCATGCATATGAGCCTAGACCAATTGGCAAATAGTGATAGTTTCAATGCTAGTTTGAAGCATCTTATCAAAGATTCGGGTAGAGATGAGGCCTACTAATACGGGTTGGGAAAGTTGGCAAATAATATTTATTGACTTTTGTCAAATGGCAATAAATAATCAATGAAATGGGTCATGAGATGCTTTTCAATCGAAAATGTGGTAATTAGAATTGATTTTACACCTTGAGATTTCATGGTAAAAACTAAATTTTCTATATC
>JBCAWW010000329.1:0-6457 GCA_038534415.1 Bacteroidota bacterium
GTTTCTCCGTTTCGCAGAGCGGGGGCCAGGACATTTTTGTGCCTGACATCAAGCCTCTTTTGATAAGTCAGTAGTCTAAAGCGAAAAGGTTTGTCAGAAATTAGTTTTGCGTTAGTGATAGCGACAGTCTTGTCCTTATTCACGCCAGAAGCGCCCACTGTAGAGGAAAATCCCCCGGCTGAGGTCGTACTCAATGAGGCAATGTCGCCCCAAGAGTTACTCTCTCCTATTCATGTCGATGGTGACACGAATAAGCCCAAAAATCCTAATGATAGGCAGGGGGATGCCACCACTCAAAAGTATGTAACCCCTCTTTATCTCGGAAATCCCCAAAATCTCGAAGTCACTTACGAGCTTTCGGAAGACGGGAAAGGGTACTATATCTACGAAAAGGTAGGTGGGATCAATGTGAGGCCTCCTTCTTATATTTCGAGAGAGGATTTCCTCAAGCTCCAGCGCCAGCGCAATATGGAAGAATACTTCCGGGAGCAATCGCTGGCCACCAATATCGAGCAAAAGCGCGGACTAGAACTAAATATTGATGAAAATGCGCTAACAGACGTTTTTGGTGGGGGACCGATTATCATCCGTCCCACGGGCTACGCCACACTTGACTTTTCGTTAGATCACAACCGGACCGACAATCCTTCTTTGCCTCAACGCCAACAGCGTACAACGGGCTTCAACTTCGATCAGCAAATTCAGCTTGGAGTAGACGGACAGATCGGTGATCGGATGAAGTTGCTCAACAACTTTGATACTCAGGCTACCTTCGACTTTGAAAACATTCTCAAACTCGAGCATAACGGAACTGAGGACCAAATCATACAAAGTATCAAAGCAGGTAATATCAACATGAATCTGGGTAACTCCTTGATCCAGGGTCGTAACAACCTCTTTGGTCTCAAAGGAGAATTCTTATTTGGCCCCGTTCGCTTGACGGCCTTGGCCTCATTAGAGCGTGGTAAAGTAGATTGTATTACCGTCGGTGGCGGAGGTGCCATCGAGACGCCTTTTGAAAAAGAAGTAACCGAATACGATCAAAACCGACACTTCTTTCTCTCTCACTATTTTCGCTCTGTTTATGAAGAAACCCTCCGCAATCTGCCTATCGTGCAGTCTAGGGTCCGAATCAACCGAGTCGAAGTTTGGATTGAGCAGCAAGGTGCGACTCGCAATACCCGTAATGCCGTTGGTTTCATAGACTTGGGAGAAAATGGCAATGGCTTCGGTACAGGATCTGGAGTTGTCTTTAACGAAAACGTCGCCTCTAGCACTGCTACTACTTTTCCAGACAACAACGCCAATAATTTATACGATCTCATTCAAAACGATCCTAATATTCGTGAGCAGTCCTCTGCTAAAGGAGGCATTGAGGCCCTGGGCCTAGATATGCAAAACACTGCTGACTTTCAGGTATTGGGTAATATGCGTCGCTTGAACGCTAACGAGTACTCCCTCAATACCCAATTGGGTTATATCTCTTTGAGTGCGGCCATTCCGACGGACCAAGTATTGTTTGTATCCTTTAATGGTACTATCAACGGTCAACCATTTCAAGTAGGTGAATTTTCAGACGATGTACCCTCTAATGGTTTGAACTCAAATGTACTCTTCCTGAAGATGCTCAAGTCATCAGTCCTACGGACCAGTCCTTACCCGGCTTGGGACTTGATGATGAAAAACATCTATAATATCGGTTATGGCCTAGAGCAGGAAGGATTTTTCCTTGATATCAGGTACGAATCTGGTACGAGTGCTGGTAAGATCAACTATCTCCCAGATGGCCCCGTAAAAAATGTTCCTTTGGTGCAGGTTACTGGGGTTGACCGTTTGACCAACCATACGGCCCCTAATCCAGATAACTTTTTTGACTACGTAGAAGGCATCACGGTAAAGTCAGATCGAGGCCTGATTATATTCCCTGTCCTCGAACCCTTTGGGTCCCGACTGGAAGATCAACTCGACAATGATCCCGAATTCGTGGATAAATATGCCTTTTCCCCCCTTTATGAGGGTACCGTACAGGACGCTATCCAGAAGTTTCCCCAGCTAAACCGATATACCTTTGAAGGATTTTATCGTTCCGCTGGAGGCGGTACCGAAATACAACTCAACACCTTTAACCTCTCCAGTGAATCAGTGACGGTTAAAGTAGGCGGTCGCACCTTATCCAAAGGGGTAGATTACCAAATTGATGAGTTTGGGGGTAAAATCACCTTCCTCAACACCGCAGTTTTAAGCTCTGGTCAGGAAATCCAGGTTTGTTTTGAAAGCTCTGCCCTCTATCAGGTACAGACCAAGATATTGAGTGGCGCGCGTGCCGAATATAGCCCTTCACAAAATTTGATTTTGGGGGCTACGGTTATGAATCTCAAAGAACAGCCCTTTACGCAGAAAACCATACTCGGCGAAGAACCCGTGAGTAACACCCTCTGGGGGGTAGATGCCTCCTTTAGAAAGGAATCTGATTACATCACCAAAATGCTGGACCGCCTCCCTTTGATTACGACCAAAGAGACCTCCACCATCGATGCCGCCATTGAAACGGCCCAATTTATTCCGGGGCAGCCTCGAATCGTGCGCAACCAGGATGAACGAGGGATCGTCTATCTCGACGACTTTGAGGCAGCAGCGAATCCTTATAGCCTTCAGGGATTATTGCGTTGGAAACTAGCTTCCTTCCCCGAAGACGAATCTGGAGAGATGGAAATCTACGATCCGACTGCCTTCTACACAGAAGCCACCGCAAGAAACTTCTCCCGCGCCAAATTGGCTTGGTATCAGATCGACCAAATCTTTTACCAAACGGCTCGTAACGAGATTCCAGAAAGCAATCTTTCTGATAATTATACCCGTCAAGTACGACCTAATGAGATTTTCCCAACGGCTACTCGTGCTTTTGGGCAAAACATCCAGCCGACCTTTGACCTTCGTTTTAGTCCAACCGAAAGGGGACCTTACAACTATCAGACGGACCAAAACAAAATCGACGCCAATACCGGTGAGTTTGTCAATCCAGAAGAAAGTTGGGCGGGTATCACCCGTGAGATGGATGTCAACAATGACTTTGAAGCCACCAATATTGAATTTGTAGAATTCTGGCTGATGGATCCTTTTATGGACAATCCAAATGCTGAGGGTGGAGACTTTTTCATCAACCTAGGGCTTGTCAACGAGGATGTATTAGATGATGAGAGCCTTAGTCAGGAACACGGCCTCCCTGGTGCGACAGACACTAGCACGGTCGTCCAGCCTACGGCTTATGGAGTTGTGCCCGTGGGTAATCCGCCCACCCAAAACTTTAGTAATATCCCAGAAGATCGCGTAGCGCAGGATGTAGGCTACGATGGTTTGGGCAATGCCGCGGAGAGAGATTCGTTTAAGATCGACTTCCTCGACAAGCTCCAAGCCTACCTCAACCCAACGGTCTTCCAGCAATTACAAGAAGACCCGAGCTCGGATGACTTTGTCCACTTTAGAGCTGATACCTTTGATGGGCAGGAAACGGACATCCTTACTCGCTACAGTAAGTTTAACGGCCTAGAAGGCAATTCTCCGATTGGAGATAATACGCTCAACTTTACCCGCACAGGTCAGCAAAATCCAGATACGGAGGACCTTAACGGTAACGGTTCCCTCAATTTTGCCGAGCAATATTGGGAGTATAAAATCAGTATGCGTCCAGAGGATTTGCAGCGTGGACAAAATTACGTTGTTGACCGTATTGATACGACGATTACGACCAATGGGGTAACGGTTCCCGTTACTTGGTATCAGTTCCGCGTTCCCTTGACTACTGGACGTGCTGTCAATGGTATTTCCAACTTCAAGACGATCAGCTTCATGCGTATGCTCATGGCTAATTTCTCAGAAGAAGTCACCATGCGTATGACAGAGTTTCAATTGATCGCTTCGAACTGGCGCCGTTTTGCAGATGACCTAAGCGAGCCAGGGGTGATTTTACCCAACCCTGAGCCTCCTTTTACTGATTTTGAGTTAGGTACCGTGAGTTTGGAAGAAAACTCGCAGAAACTCCCTTTCAATTATTCATTGCCTCCGGGTATCATCCAGCAGGCAGTCAATGGTGGTACCGCCGCAGGCTTCTTGCAAGATGAGCGTTCCTTGGTTCTCAAGGCCTGTAACCTAGAAGATGGCGACGCTCGTGGTATATTTAAGGTAGTCAAAAATGATCTCCGCCTTTATGAAAGGCTAAAGATGTTTGTCCATGCTGAAGCGGTAGAAAGTGGCATCAATCCCTCCAATTTCAACGAAATGGGAGACGCACGCATGTTTATCCGCCTTGGTCTCGACAATGATCAAAACTATTATGAATACGAATGGCCATTGACCCCCTCCGATCCAACCCTAGGGGCGAGTAATGTCGAAAATGTCTGGCTCGATGCCAACGAAATGGACATCGACTTATCCCTCATGGCAACCGCCAAAGCGGATCGAAACTCTGCCGGTACTGGCCTTATCTATCGACATGCCTATCGAGATACTTCATTCAAAAACGATGAAATCATTTTCGTGAAGGGTACGCCAAAATTGAGTGATGTGCGCAACATCATGATTGGGGTGCGCAACCCTTCTGATCCTGAGGGCGAGCCACTCTGTATAGAGGTTTGGATCAATGAGCTTCGTATGACGGACTTTGACCAACAAAAGGGGTATGGCTTAAACGCAAACGCTAGCTTCAATCTAGGTGGATTCATGAACATCAGCGCTACTGGTTCTTATCGCTCTGCTGGGTTTGGTCCCCTCGAACAAAAACTGTCCGAACGTTCACAGGAAGATATATTACGCTGGGACCTAGCGGGTCAACTGGATATGGATCGTTTCTTCCCTAAGCGTTGGGGCTTGCAGATGCCTGTCTATGCGACTTGGGGCGAGCAGCGGATCGATCCTCAGTTCAACCCCCAGGAAGCGGATGTAAGAACCGATAAACTCGTAGAAACCCTAGACAAAGAAGCCGCTAGGGAAAAACTACAAGAGATACAAGATTATCAGCGAACGCGAAGCATTGCCTTCAACAATTGGCGAAAACAAAAAACCAGGGGCCAAAACAGTGAAGGAGGCATCCCGAGTGCTCCTCAGCGGCCTCGGCCAAACGCTGCCCCTAATGGCAAGAATGCCGTACCAAGCTATCCGTGGGACATCTCTAACTTTGATTTCTCCTTTGCCTATAGCGAAACTTTTGCCCGCTCAGCCGTAATCGAAAAGCGCTTCACGACTCAATATCGTGGCGGGATCAATTATCGCTACAACTTCCCTCAAGTCAGTTTACAGCCTTTCAAGGATGTGAAGAAAAGCCAATTCCTATCCAGCATTCAGTTCAATCCACTGCCAACAAGCGTTTCGATTGCGGTGAATGGAGATAGGCAATTTGAGGAACGAATCATGCGTCCTACCAGCTTGTTTGGGGGGATTACAGACCCAACTTATAGTAAAAACTTCCTGATCAATCGTAACTATAATCTGACTTGGAACCTTAGTCGTAGTCTTCAACTCAACTATACCGCCAACAATGTCGCGCGGGTAGATGAAGTACGTAGTTACTGGGATTTGGCCACTCAGGAAGAGCGTGACTCGGTTGGTAGCCTGAGCGAAAACTTACTGAGTATCGGTAAAGATCCCCTCAATGGACATGATCAATTGGTCAACTTTGGCCGAACCACCAACTTTACTCAAAACTTAAACATCGGCTTCCAACTGCCAACACAAAATATTAAGCCGCTTAACTGGATTTCTGCCACCGTCAACTATACGGGTTCATTTCAATGGCAACAGGCCCCGGAAATCAACCCTGGCTTGGGTTCAACCATTAGCAATGGCCAACGGATTCAAGCCCAGAGTCGCCTTGATCTAAATAGTTTGTACCGGAAATTCAAACCGCTAAAGGCGATCCTAGACGAGCAATCTCGTCCAGTCAGTACCAAAGAACTGGAAGAAAAACGCAAAGCGAAGCTAGAAGGACCAAGAACTCGTATTGTAGGTCCAGAGCCGCCACCAAGCTTTAGCGAAGCTAGTGTAAACGGGGATTCTACCGAAACCGATCCCTTTAAAGCACTCAAATTTATCGGCCGAGAGCTTGGACGGATTGCCCTGAGTATTCGTAGCGTTGACCTTACCTATAACCGAGACGCAAGTACCATCTTGCCGGGCTACGTACCGAGAACGGACAATTTTGGTCTAGATTGGGAGTTCCGCGATCCGCAGACTGGCAGTATCAGTCCCGTAGTACCGCCAACTTGGGGGTATGTATTTGGAGATCAGGCCGACATCAGACCGCTTGCTGCGCAAAACAATTGGATCTCCCGTGATACCACGCTGTCCAATCTCTTTATGAAAAACAATAAGGAGACCATCACTGCCAGAACCTCTGTTGAGCTCTTTAAGGGCTTCAGGATCGACTTAAACGCAACCAGAAGTATCATGCTCAATCAGAGTGAGT
>JBCAWW010000330.1:0-6415 GCA_038534415.1 Bacteroidota bacterium
ACCAATAGCATAAAAAGTGAAGTAGTCAAAATCTGGAGCTTCTGTCGGTGCCGATCAGTTTAATATTGGCACCATCACCAAAGATGTGATTGACCCACTAACTGGCACACAAATTAGCTGGGCTTTTGACCCTAATCCCTCTCGCGCACCGACAGAAGCTCCAGATTTTGACTACTTCACTTTTTATGCTATTGGTATTCAAGCATTACCTTTTAACGCTAGTGGAGAAGAAACTCTTTTTAGCTTTACTTATACTGGCAATTGCATCTCCTATGAAGCGGCAGGCATCGGCGTGTCTATTATTGATAACGATAACGATCCCTTTTCTCCCATTGCCATCGGAGGCAATAACAGCGAAAATCTCAACGCCACTAACTATTTAGATCCATTGGGGGCGAGTCTATTCATGTTTGTTCCCAATGCATTTGTGGGGAGCTATCTCGATGGTAGCCGTGATTGCTCTGTCAACTTCCCTGTTGAGTGGTTAGATTTCACCGCTACTCCCGCGGGTTCAGTTGTGGACATCGAATGGGCCACCGCTATCGAAGCCGGCAATAAGTTTTTCAGCGTAGAACGCTCAGTTGATGGCCGCTTGTTTCAAGAGATTATGCGCGTTCCCGGTCAGGGCAATAGCAATGAAGTTACTACCTACAAAGAAGTAGACACCGATCCAGTACCGGGCTATTCATATTATCGCTTGCGTCAAGTGGATTTTGACGCTGGATTTTCCTACTCAGAAGTAGTAGAGGTCTTTTTTGATCCCAAAGCAGTAAAATTGGGGATTCAAGTTTACCCCAATCCAACGAGACAAGTAGATGGCTTCAATGTTGAGTTTGATTCTCAAGAAGAGCAATATCTCTACCTCGAGCTATATACGAGCAATGGTCAGATGGTCTACAAAAAATTGGTTGAAGCGAATAGAGGCCGCAATGAGCATAAGGTTCCAACCGATGGATTATCTACCGGCGTATATCACCTTCGCCTCTTCAATGATCAGCAAACCGAAAGTACGCAGGTCATCGTCAAATAAGTAAGAGATTTTTACGATTATAAAACTGGTTCCGTCGCCCGACGGAGCCTTTTTTGTTTCAAAGCCGTTTTATAAGCTCAACAAAGAATCCATTATCAAGATATCCTAAGCTTCAATCCCACAACCTCCCACAAGTGGTGCTCGCACTCTACTAGTTGCGAATTTCTCAGTACTAAAATCAAGCTAGGAGTAATCCTCAAAAAATTGGAAATTGTATTATGCGTTTTGCGACCGTTTATCCCTTCCTGCTGCTGCTCTGTCTACCTTACCAAGCCCTTTTGGCCCATGGGCCGGTGCATGAGTTGATCAATGAGGTCAGTAAGCAGATTGAGGCTGATCCTCAGAACGCTCGTCTCTATTTAGAACGTGGGGAGTATTATCGCTTAGACCACAATTTTGACGCTTCTTATTCAGACCTGCTCTTCGCAGAACGCTTAGACTCTAGTTTACACATTGATGTGGCCTTTCATTTAGCCCAGCTATTTTCTGAACAAAGATACCCGCAAAGTGCCTTGACCTACATAGATAAGTTTCTCGCGGCCTACCCTCAGCACGTCAAAGGATTGATAACCAGGGCAGGTATCTACAAACAATTGGGACAGGATTCACTTTCTGTAAATGATTTTTCTGAAGCATTGCGCTTTGCCAAAGAGCCGCGCCCGCATCACTTTCTAGAAATTGCACAGGCGACCCTCCGCACTGATTCGACCGACTTTATTGGCGCGAAGTATTGGCTTGCCAAAGGAGAAAGGGTACTGGGCTTTAATATCGTGTTGCGGTCTTACGCCATCGAAATCGATCGCCTCGCCCAAGACTGGCCAGCTGCAATCGCCAAAGTAGATGATATCATCTCTCGCTTAGCTCGCCATGAAAAATGGCTCCTTTACAAGGCAGAGTTACTCGAAGAGGCTGGACAAATCCCCCAAGCAATCGAAACCTATGAAGCGACTCTCAAAGCGATCGAAGGCCTCCCTCGACGGATGAAGGCAACTCGCGCTGTAAGCGAATGGCAAGCTACTGCCCTACTCCGACTCCAAGCATTGCAAAACGGCTAATGGAAACGCCTCTCCGTAAAATTATACATGTCGATATGGATGCATTTTATGCGTCTGTGGAGCAGCGTGATAATCCGGAATTGCAAGGCAAGCCCATTGCGGTCGGAGGGTCCAAGCATAGAGGCGTTGTGGCAGCCGCTAGTTATGAAGCCAGAAGATACGGCGTTCGCTCAGCGATGCCCTCGATTACCGCCGCCCGTCAATGCCCAGACTTAATCTTTGTCAGACCAAGGTTTGACCAATATCGGACAGTCTCTCATCAGATTCGGGCTATCTTTTATCGATATACCGACCTTGTCGAACCCTTATCTCTCGACGAAGCCTATCTCGATGTAACTGAAAATAAGATGGGGATTCTCTCTGCCACCAAGATTGCCCAAGAGATCAGAGCTGCTATCTGGGAAGAAGTAAATCTCACCGCCTCTGCGGGTATCTCTATCAATAAGTTTCTCGCCAAAGTAGCTTCTGACATCAATAAGCCCAACGGCTGTACCCTCATCCCACCTGATCGAGCAGAATCGTTTTTAGAAAAACTGCCCATTGAAAAGTTTCACGGTATCGGTAAGGTCACTGCCAAAAAGATGAAACGCATGAGTATTCACACGGGCAAGGATTTGAAGCGTTATACGGAGTATGAACTAGCCAGAAGGTTTGGCAAAGCAGGCCGACACTATTACCGCATTGTGCGTGCCTTGGACCAGAGTAGTGTCAAACCCAATCGTCCTCGTAAATCAGTCGGTGCCGAACGCACTTTTGATCATGACCTCTCAGCAGAAGCTCCGATGCTCGAAAAGCTAAAGTACATCACAGAGACCTTAGTCGGGAGAATAGAAAAGGGAAAAATCGCGGGTCGCACTGTAACGCTCAAAATCAAATATCACGATTTTACGCAAACGACCCGTAGTCGCACCCTCAGCCATTATGTCGGTCAGTACGATGAAATATTTAAGGTCATCAAAGAGTTGTTGCATAGCCCAGAGTTCCCCCCTATAGCAGTCAGATTACTAGGAGTGTATATCTCTAACCTGAACAATGAATCTGACGATACGCCCCGGCAGCTCACCCTGGAGTTTTAAACGCTTATTGTCTGGCGAAGTCTTGATTACATCAACCATTTATATTGAGTAACTAAGGGCGATTTCAGCCACAATAGTAGATCCCGAGATTCAATTAAGAGATTGGAACAGCGAATTTCTTGCCCTCCCTCAAGGTGAATACAAACTTCATCTACTCGATAGGGAAATAGTAAGCTACGCTTCCAAACGCAAAGGATTACCTGCTCCTTTTTAAATAGAAGTTGCTGCTTGGGACTTTGGTAGTACAACATTTGCGTCTCGTTGTCTAGCTCGAGCTCTTTGTTCTCCTCTCGTTTGAGATACCGATAAAGCATCCAATATCCAAAGGCATAAAAGGCCTCAAATACGCTCAAGGCACTTGTCAAACTAATGATCAAACGAATGTCTGCCTGCAACAAAGCGGCAGCTAATCCGACGATCAAACAGAGGATGGCAGCATTGCCGACCCAACTGATCGGCTGGGCACAATAGGCCAACTGTTTTTGATTGAGGACAAAGGTACCATCCAAGGGGAGGCTAGTACTTTTAACACTTACAGGGCTTGGGGGATCAATATGAGTAAAGCGATGCGGCATAATGGTATACCAAATTGTATATTTCAAATTTGGGTAATATCCATTAATTAATCTAAGCAGATTCTACAAGGTGCTTACATCTTGATTTTTAGATATTTTTCGTAAATTGTCAAACCCTGCTATGCTTTCGGCGTAGAAAAACGAAGCACAAAAACGAACCTTAGCATGCACAAACCCGCAAATCTACTCTACGTCAGTTTCGCATTTCTGACTTTTATCATTTGGTCTCCTTTGGTGGTTTTGGCTCACATTATCATCAAATTTGTCGCCGATCCTCAAAAGCGCTTGCGTTTGATTTATAAAGTTCATCGCGTTTGGATTGGGATTTGGGAGAGTTTGAGTCGTATCCAAATTGATGTGCAGCAGCATGAAAAAGTGGATCCTGAGCAAACTTATATGTTTGTGGCAAACCACAACAATATGTTGGACATCCCTGTGGTTGGATCCTGCATTCAACATCCTTGGAAAAGCCTCGTCAAAAAAGAAATCCTAGACTTTCCAATCATTGGCTGGATCATCGGTAATATCTCGATCCCGGTTGATCGTTCGAGTAAGGCGAGTCGAGGCAAGAGTTTGGTGGGTATGGTGCAAAACCTTCGGGCTGGGATCTCTATCTTGGTCTTCCCTGAGGGAACGCGTAATCGCAGCAATGAGGCCCTCAAAAAGTTTCATGGAGGAGCGTTCCGCGTAGCGATCAAAGCCCAAGTACCGATCATGCCGATCATCTTGATAGGCAGTAGAGAGCTACAACCCGTCGATACGATAGAATTTTATCCCGGCAACATCCAAATGAAGTTTTTGGATCCAATCCCCACAAAAGGGCTCAAAAGCACTGATGAGGCCATGTTAAGGGATAGGGTACATCGGATAATGGAAGCTGCATTGTTGGAGAATGATCCGTATTTTCAACCAAAATTTGGAAATACCGTACATTACCCTATCTGACAATAGGAGCTTTTCCCCTACATGCGTCTACTCCAACAAGCAATCAAGGATCGTTACGTTCATCTTGATGAAAAAAACGATACCATCACCTACCTCCCGCAAGGGAAGTCCCGCAAATACAGCAATCCTGAGGAGCAGGTCCAGCTAGAAACCTATCTGGATCTCATCTATCACTTTGGCTATCCACCAGAGTATCTGAGGGTCAGTGAGCGAATGAAAATTGGCTCTGAAACCCGAGAAGCAGATATTGTGGTGTATCGGGATAAAAGCTGCAAGGACCCACTGGTCATTGTAGAATGTAAAAAATCGAAAATCTCGGACCGAGTATTTTCGGATGCGATCGACCAAGGCTTTTCCTATGCTGCCGCAACCAATGCCGAATTTGTCTGGGCGACCTCTGGAGATCGAGATGCCTATTTTAAAGTATTGAATGAGGCGATCATGGAGCGAGATAGTAATCGTATTCGTAGGATTCCTTCTTTTAAGGAGAAAGGAAAGCAAAAGCGTCCGCGCAAGACTTTTCGTCAAAGGCTCTATTGGTGGCAGCAGCATCCCGTCATCAGCGATACGATGGTCTTTGGGATCGTGCTGCTGATTACTACGATTGTCCTCTCCAAGGTAACGGTAGAGTTCCTACCAGACATCTATGAGGTGATTGAGCCCTACTGGAAACGCTTTAACTGGACTTTTAACGCATTGTTTAACGTCATGGCAGTAGTGGCGATGCTGGTTACCCTAGGCTTTGGACGGGTGTTTATGCGCTCGCATCAGTTTTATCAAGCAACGGCTACTCGCAGGAGGGTGATCTTATTATTGATTGCAATCGTATTGTTTGTGCCGGTATGGTTTATCGGCACCTCTAATAGCGACCCACAATGGTGGACCTGGCAGCATTATTATAATATGGAATATCCCATCATTATCTACCTCTGGCCTTATATCAAGGCGATACCCTTCCAGTTGTTGACTATGTATGGCTTGATTTGGCTTTTGAGCAGAAAATAAGCGTTCTGCGAAGCAGCCATAAAGCCACTGCTCAAGAAAAATGATCTTTCTTGGACAAGGATAATGGAAGTGTATACGGGAAAGCTCCTAGCGGGCTACCTTGACCTTTGAACGAGGAGGACGGCGATGCTCAGGACGCTTAGCGGGATTAGGTACCCTTAGCTTGCGGATCTGAGGTGGAGCTGCCTCCAAGCTGACATCTTCCTTTTTCTCTGTTTCGATCTCAGGGTTTTGAGCGCGCATTTCAGCCTGGGCAATGACATCTAAGACATTGTCCATACCGACGCTAAACCCTCTGCTACGGAAAAAATCAGAAACGCCAACGGCTAATTCCTTGAGTCGAATTTCTTGTTGAAATTTACGACGGATCAGCAGTAAAGCTTCGTAGCTACGCGCTGGTTTGCCATTGACAAAACATTCGAAATAAACGGCATGCTCACGTGGGATGAGAAAGCTCGCAAAGCGGCCCCATTTATTGTATTTGGCGTAGTTTTCGATTAGGCCGATCAAGCCACGCAACAACACAGCAGGATCGGTATTGCCAAACACACTGGTGTCGATGTTTTGATGACTTAAGGAATTTTGTTCGATAACAATTTCATCTCGCAACTCTGCAAAATGAGAAAGGAGCGTTTTTAATTCGAGGGCATCGTTGGATAATTGTGAATTCTGACGCATCGTCTTGTTAGGAAGTAAATTAATGTGGTTAAAGAATTTGACGCAGGTCTG
>JBCAWW010000331.1:0-6372 GCA_038534415.1 Bacteroidota bacterium
ACGACCGTCAATATTAGTATTGTAACGACTTAGACCACTAAAGCGAACTTGATCATCACCGTCAAGGAAATAAGTGTAGTAAAACTGTTCACTACCATCATTTTCTAAGCCAATCAAAAAGCCTGTTTGGAGCCCAGAAAGAATGTCCATACTACTCCCTACGATCAATAATCCTCCGTTTCCGTCATGCGAAACGTCAGCGACTTCATGGGCAAAATCTGCATTTTCATATTCATTGGCCCATAGCAAGTTGAGGTCAAAATCAAAGTAGGCCACCAAAACTTGGGGAGTATTGTTGATATCTGAGGTGGCAACCACTACGTAGCCATCGGACATCATAATTAGCTTTACAGCATTATCCTTAGTAGCGGTAGAGAGTGAAACGTGGTTGATGAGGTTACCATTTTTATCGTACTGGCTCAGCATGATATCCGTTTCAGGATTGGCATTGCCATCATTATTGGAAAGCGCCACAAGATAATCTTGATCTTCATCCCAGACGACTGAGACGAAATCATGCTCTGATTGGCCAACAGTATTTAAAACTTTGCCTTTATCACTTACATAAGAGAGAATCCGCTCTCCTCCACTTGATCCCGGATTTTGGTGCGTGCTGCCACCTAGTACAAAGTTTCCGGTTCCGTCTTGGCAGATACTGTTGATATTGATTTGGTGCTGATTGTTGGTAGGAGTGGTAAACAAACCACTGTTGAGCACTTCATATCCATCTGAATTGATTCGCATCATATAACCCATTGCAGAAAAACTGGGTGCACTCTGCTTTATCGCTCCCGCGATCACAAAGTCTGCTTCATCCTCCATAGGGATGATTTCGTTTGCACTTAGTTTTTGAGGAGTTCTATCCTCTTCAAAAACCAGGTAAGTCTTATATCCTTGCCCAAGGGCGGGAAGAACATTTCCGAGAATCAAGCCGAGCAAAAGGGCTGAATAAGTAAAGAATCGCATATTGATATTATGGTTCGGTCCAGGTACTAATTGAATAGCAGCAAATTGGACATAATATCTAATATGGAAAAAGCGATTTCACCTAAATTATAACAGATGTATTTTTTAATTATCTGAAATTTTCTCCTTCTTGACGTACATCAAGCTAAGGTAATTCATAGGATTGGTGCCTAGACCAGAGACATTGGCTTGCAGCATCCGGAAGCTGCGATCATAATAAAGCGGGATAATCGGGGCCTGAGCCAGCATTAAGCGTTCCATCTCATGGTACAGCAAATAACGTAAGCTATCCGTAGTTTGCTTGAGACTCGCTTCATAGAGCGCATCATACTCAGCAGAAGCAAAATGCGAGGTATTGGGTCCATCTGGAGAAAAGTTGCCAGACCAATAGAGAGAGAGGTAATTTTCACCATCGGGGTAATCGGCTATCCAACTAGCGCGCCAAAAGTTGATCCGAAGACCGTCCCGATCACTGCGGAGGGTACCTCCATCCAAATTTTGGATCTCCGTCCGCACCCCTATTTGCTCAAATGATTTCTGGATAAACTCTGAGATTGCGGCATATTTCTGAGTAGAGTATAAAACGATCTGCTCTAGGCCTTTTCCATTGGGATATCCCGCCTCCTGAAGGAGTTCACGTGCACGAAGCGGATCATAAGTATAGCCTTGGACCGCTACGGGATCAAAGGCAGGCAAGCCCTTGGGCATAAAACCAGATTCGGCTGGGTAGCCCATACCATTTAGTAAAAAACGCACCAGTTTAGGACGGTCGATTGCGTAGTTTAAAGCTTTACGGATTTTCACATCCATCAAAGGATGATCTTGGGTAATGTCAAGCTTGGGATCAGTTTGGATACCGAGGTATTCGGTATTTAGCTGGGGAGAAAACAAAAACTGATATTTTTCGGCATAGGCAGCTTTTATTGTACCATCTCGCTCCAGTACCTCATCCCGATAAGAATCGTCCAAATCGCCTATAAAATCTAGCTTTCCGTGTACAAATTCAATAAAAGCAGATAGGCGACTGGGGATAAAACGCACCTTTACCGCATCTAAATAAGGCAAAGATTGTCCAAGAACATCCTGCTCCCAATAATTGGGATTGCGGTGTAGAATCAGACTTTGCCCTTCTTTCCAACGATAAAACTGGAATGGCCCTGTACCAATTGGGTTGCGCTGAAAATCACGCCCATAATGCTCTGCAATTTCATGTGGGATCGCATAGCAATAGGGCATACTCAATAGGCCTAAAAAAGGGGGGAAAGGTTTAAGTAATCGAATCTGAAAGGTGGTATCATCGATAGCCCTGAATCCTGAGATATTTTCGCTTTCTCCATTTTTATAGGCTTCGATCCCTTCTATTTTACCATTAAATACCCATTTGCCAGTAGAAGCGACTTCAGGATCAAGGATGCGACTAAGACTATATACAAAATCCTGTGCGACCAGCTCACGGCTGCTATCTGCATACTGGTATTGATCAAAAAATACTGGATGATGATGGTATTTTATCCCTTGGCGAAGATGGAAGGTATAAGTCTTCCCATCATCAGAGAGGTCCCAGCTTTTGGCGACCGCAGGACGAACGATAAGATTGCTGTCTAGGCGTACCAAGCCATTGAATATCTGGGCAGTCATCCAAATAGGAGATCGGGATCGGGCATAAGCTGGGTCCAGAGAGGTCAAGCCAGCATCCAAATTCATGTGGAAAACTCTAGAGTTATCCACATTCTCTCCCGCAATTTCTCCACAGCCAGTGCATATCCAGCAGCAAAAAAGTGCACTTATACACAATTTGTTCAGTAATCGGTGGATTTTTATCGTCGTCAATTCCGTATATTTGTAAAGTCAAACTTACAAATCATTATGGGAAAAGTCATTTCGCTCGCCAATCAGAAAGGCGGGGTTGGAAAAACTACTACTGCAATCAACCTCGCAGCAAGTTTGGCTGCGCTAGAATATAAAGTACTGCTGGTTGACGCGGACCCACAGGCCAATGCTACCATGGGAGTTGGTATCGACAAAGATGATATCGAATACTCGCTGTATGAAGCAATGGCAGAGCTGGTCAATCCGGAGCCTCTACCTGAGGGAGAGGAAGCTTTTACCTTGAAGGATGTAGTGATGGAAACTGAGTTTCCAAATCTCTACTTGGTACCAGCTGATGATGGCTTGATCAATGCTGAGGTCGAGTTCGTCAAAGCGGAAAACCGTTATTTCTTGGTCAAAGAAACAATCGCTCAAGTAAAAGATGATTATGATTTTGTCATCTTGGATTGTTCTCCATCCTTGGGCTTGATAACCTTAAATGCACTCAGTGCTTCGGACTCCGTTATCGTACCGGTCCAATGTGAATACTTTGCCTTGGAAGGGCTTGGCAAGTTGCTCAATACGATTCGTCATATCCAAAAGACTTCCAATCCTCAGATTGAGTATGAAGGTTTCTTATTGACGATGTATGATAGCCGTTTGAACCTTTCTCGCCAAGTGGCAGAAGATGTCCGTACTCAGTTACAACACCTTGTTTTTGAGACGATTATCCATCGCAACACTCGGATCAGTGAGGCCCCTAGTTTTGGGCTACCAGTTTTGGCCTTTGATGCCCGCTCCAAAGGAGCGATCAATTATGTCAATTTGGCAAAAGAGATCCTCAAAAAGAATGATATGCCTCTGACGAGACAAAGTGCGCTAGCTCAATAGGCATCTAACTAATAATCAGCCCTTTAAGAGGGAAAAAGATTAAGCAAAAGCCCCCAAATGCAGCTGCATTTGGGGGCTTTCTTAACATATACATAATATTTAATTACCTTAGCAACATATTGACGTCTCGAAAAAGTTAACTAAATTAATTCTGAGACAACGTTCTTTTCACGCTACTACTCGTATTGACAAAGAAGGACTCACCTTCTTTTGTCCTGGGTTTTAAACTACTTTATGGAATTTATACGAATACTTTTGTGTACGCTTGGGGCTTATCTTATTGGAGCTATCCCTAGTAGCATCATACTCGGAAAAGTTTTCTTCGGGATAGATATCCGAGACCATGGTAGCGGCAGCGCTTCTCACCGAAACGTAAGCCGGATCATGGGTCCTAATATGAGTCTAATCGTACGTATTCTTGATATATCTAAAGGCTTTTTAGCGGCCAATCTGGCCTTTATCGTACACAATCAGTACGGTATCTTCTCTGATATTGAACTGCCCATCATCATGATGAGTTTGGGCCTTGCAGCAGTTTTGGGGCATATTTTCCCCATTTTTGCAAAATATAGAGGAGGCAAAGGCATCCACGTTACCTTAGGGATTTTGATAGCCACTCAGCCATTGGTGGGGAGTATCTTCATATTGATCACCCTTTGTGCTTACCTCATCTCTCGTTATCCCAATTTGGCTTATATGGTTGGCGCTTTGGCGATCCCGATCTATTATCTTGCCACCCGCCAGCATCATGCAGAGATGTTTGTTCCTCTACTCGTTTTTGGCGGTATCTTATTTGGTTTATTGTTCATGACCCATCGTGAAAATTTGCTAGATATTGTTCACGGCGATGCCGAACGCGTGGATCTCTTATTTGATTTCAGGATCAACCGTAGCTAGGCCATTTTCTACTTATTTTGAGATTAGTTCCCTTGGGAGTGCCTAATTATCTGGGTATTTCTTACCCAACTATGGCCTTAGTGCACATAACTGCCTGCATTGATATCGATGCTACAGCCAGTTGCGTGATCCATATGCCCGCTTGCCAAAAACAGAACCGTAGGAGCGATATCTTCTGGTTCTGTCAATGAACTCAAGGCAAGGTCAGATACTGCATAATCTTCTCCATATTCATCAATAAATTGCTGAGCCATTGCAGTCCTAGTGAATCCAGGCGCGACCACGAAGGATTTGACCCCTTGCTTGCCATAACCGCGAGCGATAGAACGACTCAAGGCCACCATGCCTCCCTTAGAGGCAGCATAAGCCATAAATTCAGGTGTATCGCCTCTAAAGGCAGCTCTTGAAGCAATATGAATAATCCGTCCTTCCCCTCTTGCCCCCATCTGTGGGATCAAGGCTCGGCACAAGCTTGCGCTCGCCACTAAATTGATCTGTAGTGTTTTTTGCCAGGCATTTAGCCAATCTCCCTCGGACATATTTTCGGTTTCTGCAATCGCGACTCCGGCATTATTGATCAGGACATCCACTCTGCCATAATGTTGGAGAACGCGTTCGGCTAGCCGGGCTACCCCCTCCGGATCTTGCAAATCTGCCTGAAAGCTCCGAGAAGCACCTCCAATTTGAGCAGTTATTTTATCTATTTCCCTCCGGGAACGCCCATAATGCAAGGCTAGGGTCGCCCCTGCCTCAGCAAGCTGCAATGCAATGGCAGCTCCGATTCCTTGGCTAGCTCCAGTTAGGAGTACGATTTTGTCTTTGAGTGAAATTTCCATAATCTTGCGGCACGAAAAACTAAACTACAAGATATGAAAGCATTGGTATTCCCCGGTCAAGGTGCACAGTTTGTCGGCATGGGACAGGCGCTATATGACAATTTTGCCGAAGCAAAAACGCTTTTCGAACAAGCAAACGAAATCCTTGGCTTCGATATCAAGTCTTTGATGTTTGAAGGAACCGCTGAGGACCTCAAGCGAACCTCAGTTACCCAACCGGCTATTTTTATCCATTCTGTGCTGGCCGCCAAAGTCAATCAACTGATGGAAGGCGCTGCCATGGTAGCAGGTCACTCTTTGGGTGAATTTTCGGCCTTGACAGCAGCAGGTGCTCTTAGCTTTGAAGACGGACTTCGTCTTGTCTCTATTCGCGCCAATGCCATGCAAAAAGCTTGCGACCTCGCAGAAAGCACTATGGCAGCAATTTTGGGAATGGAAGATAGTGTAGTCGAAGAAATTTGTGCTTCTATCGAAGGCGAAACTGTCGTTCCAGCCAACTATAATACGGTCGGTCAACTGGTGATTTCTGGTAGCAAAGCGGGTATCGCCAAAGCCATAGAAATCGCAAAAGAAAAAGGAGCTCGTAGAGCATTGGAACTACCTGTAAATGGAGCTTTTCACTCTCCTTTCATGGAACCAGCTAGACTAGAGTTAGCCGAAGGGATCGAAAAAGCAGCCATCGCCAACACCCAAATCCCTGTCTACCAAAATGTAGATGCTGCGCCTCATACAGATGCGACCGAAATAAAAGCAAACCTTCTCGCTCAATTAACGGCTTCTGTCCGTTGGACCCAGACCGTACAAAATATGGTCGCTGCCGGAGCTACTGAATTCATTGAAGTAGGACCAGGCAAGGCCCTAAGTGGTATGATCAAAAAAGTGGATCGTAAGCTTCCTGTGAGCCAAGTCAGCTAGTAGGAAAATTCATCATCTGTAACCCGAGTATCCTGGTGATGACATTGGGAGGGATTGC
>JBCAWW010000332.1:0-6362 GCA_038534415.1 Bacteroidota bacterium
TTTAGTCTCCGTTTTGTCTCTAGCATGGTGTATGAAGTCTTCAATGCCTTTCAAAGAACCTCCAATGTGGATTTGTTCAATATGATAGGCAAGTTGGTCTTTTTCTTGACCATCATACTACTAGTGGTTTTTGTTTCCCCTTCCTTATTGTACTTCGGTATGGCGAGGAGTTTTGCCTTTGCCAGTGTGCCGATCGTCATTGCGATATATTATTTCCGCACCGAGTTTAAAGCCTTAGCTCCTAGCTGGAAATTTTTTGATATCAAGCACGCCAAGAGCCTAACCACTCTAGGGATCAAGTTTTTCTTTATTCAAATAGCCTTGTTGATCATCAATGAGACTAACTATTATCTAATCCTGAAATTGATAGGTCCTGCTGCGGTTACGCCTTATGCGACGGCCTTTAAATATTATAGTATTGTCGTCTTTGGTTTTAGCGTTGCCGCCAATCCACTGTGGGCTGCCTATATCGAAGCCTATCAAAAGAAAGATTTTGAGTGGGTAAAACGTACCATCAGGCAAATGCTCAAAATTTGGACATTGGCCTCATTGGTGATGGCCCTCATGGTAGCCGTTTCGCCTTGGGTATTTGAGCTTTGGGTAGGGGAAGAAGTCGGCGGCCAAATTTCTTATAGCCTCTCCATTTTGATTGCTTTGATGATCATGGTCGCAAATTGGAATTCTGTCTTCAATTTGTTTATCAACGGCACAGGCAAAATCCAACTGCAAATGTGGACTACATTAGGGATTGGCCTCATCAATATTCCTTTATGTATTGTATTGGTAAAAGTATTTGACCTAGGAAGCAATGGGGTCGTATTAGGCTCTATCTTAAGCCTTTTGCTCATGGCAATCATCAGCCCAATCCAAGTTTCCAAAATCTTAAATGGTAGCGATAATGGGATCTGGGGACGCTAATGTTACAAATGAAAAACAATCAATATATAGCAGGGGCCAATGAGGTCCAATAATTATCCATTCAAACGACTAGAATAGTTTCAAGGAAGAGATAAAGCTATTTTTCGTACTAATTATGGAGGATCGATTGACACACATCGTTCACTTGGGAACCAACGGCTTTCCACATGGGATGGCCGCCATAGAAAGAATCCGATTACTGAGTCTGGCATTGCTTGATTCAGGGGCTTCTGTGCGTGTAGTCAGCCATAAAGGGGTCATGAAACCTGAGCAGGAAGGCGACTTCCCTCCTCATGGACAATTTCAAGGGATTGATTATGACTTCGTCAACGATTCCATCGTTCGACCCAATAGTTTCTGGGAAAGAAACCGCGCCAAAATAAGCGGCCGTATCAAGGAATGGCAGTTTTTGCGTTCGCTTAGGCGGAAAAAACAATTAGACTCTGTCATCGTCAGCAGCATGGATTTGTTTAGTCTGATCTACTATCGGATTATCTGCAGCCTGCTGTCTGTACCCATGATTTATCAACTAGTCGAACTCAATTCGGCCATGGCTAACCGCCAAGGCAAATGGAAACGTTTGAGCGACGGCTTGCTAGAAAGATATGCTTTAGGCCTCCCCGACGCGATTTGGCCCATTAGTCAAATACTGACCCAACTTTGCCAAAGCCGCTTTGCCCAAACGCCTCTTTTGCCCATCCCAGTGGTTTGTGACTACTCGGCTTTTGATAGCGTAAGAGGCTTGGATCATGAGCCTTACTTCCTATACTGTGGATCAAGCAGTTATGCTGAAGTAATCTATTTTTTGATTGATGCTTTTGCGAGCATTCAGCCGATAGAGCGGGCGGGCTATAAGCTCTATCTCATCGTGGGAGGAGCGCGCGATGCCAAGCTCAAGATTCAACATTATATCGAGGACCAAGGTCTGGAAGACGAGGTGATTATGTTTTCTGGCTTGCCCTACGAAGATTTAATTCGACACTACAAAGGGGCGGAAGCCCTACTGATACCGCTGCGTCCGCGTAAGCAGGACCAAGCAAGGTTTCCCCACAAAATAGGCGAGTATCTTGCTAGTGGAAAACCTATTATTACTACTAATATTGGGGAGATCCCCCATTATTTCACCAATGAGCATGATGCCTTAGTGGCTGATAGCTATGAGATCGAAGCCTTCGCCGAAAAGATGCGCTTTGTCCTCAACTATCCTACTCAGGCTCGATTGATAGGCCAAAATGGTAAGCAGCTAGGACGTAAAAACTTCGATTGTTACCAATATGGTGTTAAGATGACTGACTTTATCAAATTCATTCAAGACAACCCACAATAGCAATTTATGTGCGGAATAAGTGGCATCATGTATGCTGACCAGCAACGCTCAGTACATATCTCAGAACTGCAAAATATGACCTCAGCCATGGTCCATCGAGGACCAGACGATGAGGGATTTTACCAAGACCAAAATATGGGACTTGGCTTTCGCAGATTAAGTATCATCGACCTTTCTACCGGACATCAGCCCTTGGCCAATGAAGATGATTCCGTTTGGATAGCCTTTAATGGTGAAGTATATAATTTTCCAGAACTTCGTAAAAAGATGCAGGCCAAAGGCCACGTCTTCAAAACGCGTACGGATACCGAGACGATCGTCCATCTGTATGAAGAATATGGTCCCGATTGCGTGTCATATCTGAGAGGCATGTTTGCTTTCGCTATTTGGGACAAACGTAAGCGTAAACTTTTTTGTGCGAGAGATAGATTCGGGATCAAACCTTTTTTCTACCACCTTGACGGTGAACGCTTCGTCTTCGGATCTGAGATCAAAACAGTCCTCGGCGCTGGCAATATCGACCGTAGCCTAGATTGGAATGCTTTGGATGGCTACTTTACCTATAAGTACATCTCCGAAGACCGTACCATCTATAGCTCAATCAAGAAACTCCTTCCCGGTCATGGTATGGAAATTTCGGTTGAAAATGGAAGCTTAGAAGTAAGGCAAGAAAGGTATTGGGACATCAATTTTGCGCCAGATTATAGTTTGAGCGAGGAAGATTGGTGCGAAGAGATCGAGCGAGTCTTATCCGAATCGGTTAAGATGCGCATGATCAGTGATGTGCCTTTGGGTGCCTTCTTGAGTGGAGGCGTGGACTCTAGTTCTGTGGTAGCTTTGATGGCCCAAAACTCAGATCGTCCGATCAAGACTTTCTCTATTGGTTTTCGCGAAAAGAAGTTCAACGAACTGCCTTATGCCCGAGAAGTGGCCGAGATGTATGGCACAGAACATCACGAGCAAATCGTAGATCCAGAATCGATTGATTTGTTGCCCAAATTGGTGCGTTCTTATGATGAACCTTATGCGGATTCGTCCGCTATACCCACTTATTATGTCTGTAAATTTGCCCGTGAACACGTTACGGTCTGCCTTTCTGGTGATGGTGGCGATGAGTTGTTTGCAGGCTATAATTCATATCCTAAGCTAGAACGCTTCAATAAATATCACCGGCTTCCCCACGTTTTTAATAAGCATTTTTGGGGTGGGGTGCATAAGGTCCTCCCCAATACCGTCAAAGGTAAGGGTCTCTCTTATTACCTCAGTAAGCGAAGAGAAATGGTGGCGGCCCACTATGCATTGTGGCAATACCCTGAACGGGAACGCTTATTCTTGCCGGAGGTTTGGGATAGAGTGAGCAATCGACCCGCTGAGTTATTCAAAGAAGGACTAATTGAGCGTTCTGGGACAGAAGACTACCTCTCTCGCGTCCAAGAACTAGATATGAAGACTTATATGGTAGACGACATCCTCACCAAAGTGGACCGAGCCAGTATGCTCAATTCCCTTGAAGCGCGGGTGCCAATCCTCGATCATAAACTCGCCGAACTCAGTTTCCGGATTCCTTCCAGTATGAAACTCAAAAATGGCGACAAGAAATACATCTTCAAAAAAGCGATGGCTAAGCATCTGCCCCCTTCTGTCATCAGCCATAAAAAACAAGGCTTTTCGGTACCGCTGGGCGCTTGGTTCAAGGGTTCTCTAAAAGAGTATATCCACGACCAACTTCTCTCCGCCAACACCCAATTGTCCGACTATTTGGACATGAAATATGTCGCAAAAATGATCAACGATCATGAGACCGGGATGAGAGACCTCAATGGCAAAATTTGGTCCTTGGTCTTTATGGATGCATGGTTACAAGAGCAACGAAATCTCGCCACAGTATGAAAATAGTAATGCTCAACGACGCCTTGGTGCGTGGGGGGAAAGAACGGCGACTGATAGAGTTGCTCAAAGGCCTTAAACAATACCCAGAAGTATCGGTAGAATTGATCATTTTCTCCAAGGATATTGACTATCCTGAGATCCACGATATCTGTCCCCAATTGCACATATTAGAGCGTAATCCTAAAAAGGATCCGCGAGTGTTTAGCCGATTATATCGCCTGATCAAGCAAATCAAGCCTGATGTGATGCATAGCTGGGGTTCGATGCCTTCTGTTTACGCTTTGCCGGTAGTGATAGGGCAGGGGATACCTTTGGTGAACGCTATGATCACGAATGCACAGCCGGATATGCCCTGGCATCATGTTGACTATCGCCGCGGACGCATGACATTTCCGCTTTCCAAACTGGTGATCGGCAACTCTAAGGCAGGACTTGAAGCCTATGATGCACCCAAAGACCGCGCAGCCTGTGTCTACAATGGTTTTGATTTTCGACGCATAGAATCCCTCATGGAGGAAACGGATATCAGGGCACAATATCAGATCAAGACGCCCAAAGTGGTCGCTATGCTAGGCGCTTTTGCCTCCCGCAAAGATTATCCGACCTACATCAAGGCGGCTATATCGATCCTAGAAAAACGAAATGATGTAAGCTTTTTGGCAATTGGTGGTGGGAAATTACTACCAGAGTGCAAAGCATTGGTTCCAGCAGCATTTCAAGACCGTATTCTGTTCCCCGGCATGGTCAAAAATGTCGAATCTCTCGTCAATATTTTGGACGTGGGCGTACTCGCCAGCAACTCAAAAGTACATGGTGAAGGGATCTCAAATGCCATCCTCGAATTTATGGCTTTGGGCAAACCAGTAGTCGCTACCAGAGGTGGAGGCACGCCAGAGATTGTACAGGATGGCGAGACCGGATTTATGGTTCCTGCCTTTGATGTAGATGCCATGGCCAATAAAATCGACTACCTTCTGACCAAGCCTGAAGAAGCAGAGGCAATGGGACAAAAAGGAGAAGCTCGCGTCAGAGCAGCGTTCAATCTCGAAAATATGGCCCAGCGCTATTACGATATTTATCATTCCATCTTAGGCAAAAAAGCGCCTCAAAAAGCTAGCATTCTTTGACCAACATTTGTATTCTCATCCGCTCACTTGCTCATGGAGGCGCTGAAAAGCAATGTTTGATGCTTGTCAAAGCCTTAAAAGGATATGCCAATGTGCATCTGATCATTTTAGATGAACAGCCGCAGCACGAAAAGCATCTCAACTATATCGCAAAAGAAGGTTTGCCGAATCACTTTTTAAAGGGTTCTGCCCTTAAAAAATTTGCTGCCTTACGTACTTATCTACGCGATCATAAAATCCAAATGATGTTTACCTATTTGCCAAGCGACACCATTATTGGGGGCTTAGCAGGGCGCTTAGAAAATGTTCCACATATCATTGGCGGCATTCGTAATGCGGAACTAGGGCGTGCAAAGCGAGTGGTGCTACATCAGATTTACAATCACTGCCTGCATTATGCGATCTCCAACAGCTATACTGGTAGAGACAACTTTATTCAGTACGGCTACAGCGCCGAACGCTTACTCGTGATGCCCAATGGCATTGAACTAGATCAAGTCAAGCGGTATCGTTCTCCGAAGGAGCCCATAAAAATAATCTCCGTCGGTCGCTATGTCGAACAAAAAGACCTAGAAACCGGCATTAAAACCTTTCAATGGCTCAAAAAGAATCTTGAAGGTCGTAAACAAGTCAAGCTACAATTGATTGGCTATGGCGAATTGGAAGAGCAAGTTCGGGGATGGATCAAGCATTATCGCTTAGAAGATGATGTTGAAATGATCATCAGTCCCCCCAATTTAGGAGACTACTATGCGGAGGCTGATCTCTATCTATGTACCTCGCTGGTTGAGGGACTTTCCAATTCCTTGATGGAGGCCATGAGCTATTCTTTGCCTATCGTCGCCACCGATGCGGGCGATAACAATCAATTGGCGCGCGAGGGACAAAACGGCAATATCTTGCCGATAGGAGACTATAAAGCTTTGGCTGCCGCTTTGCAAAAACTCGTAGAAGATGATGCCCTCAGAGCAGAGTATAGTAGCAATAGTTTCGATATTATATCGGAAAATTATACTTATGAAGCCTTCCAAAAAAACTACCGAAATCTGATTGAGTCCATCCTTGAAAATGACTTGGTCCCGATAAATTAAACGCCCGAT
>JBCAWW010000333.1:0-6359 GCA_038534415.1 Bacteroidota bacterium
CCCCACCGTCCGCAAACTTGCAAACTGTCCGACCTCTAGTTTGAAGAGGTTATCCTTGAGGGCAGTCTTGGTGCGAAAATCCACATATCCTGCTGTAGCAAAATTGCCTTTATCAGCATCGTAGGGGCCTTTGTCTGCCGAGATTCGCTCGATGGTCTCAGGGATCAAAAAGTGTAGATCCGCATAACCTTGGCCATGCGCATGAGAAACCATATTGACGGGCATCCCATCTACACTCAGCTGTATATCAGTACCGTGATCAATGTCAAAGCCGCGAAGGAAGATCTGTTCTGCCTTCCCACCTCCTGCATGTTGGGCGATCATCAATCCTGGCACTGCTCTCAGGGCTTCTTGGGAGGATTGTATCGGTCTCAGCTTCAGGTCTAGTGCTTGTATTTGCCGCAATGGACTACTACCACTTTTTCCTTCGATCGTGATACTGCCCAAGTCTATAGCACTCTCGGCCAAAGTAATTTCTAGGGCGATTTCTACATTGGACTCGACGATGATGGTCTGCGAGCGCTTTTCATAACCGAGATAAGAGACGTAGAGTTTATATTCTCCTACTGGCAAGCTATGGAGCTGGAAATAGCCCATTTCGTCGCTAATCGCCCCTCTTTGCAAACTATCGAGACTGATATATGCGCCTACCAAAGCTGCGCCACTTTCGGAGTCTGTGATGCGCCCTCTTAGCTGTCCAAAGTCAGCATATACGCCTTGACAGATGCCAAAACTGAGGCACAAGAACAGCCATACTCGATTAAGAGTAGTGTTTCGTTTCATGAATATTGATGTATGTGGCCTGCAAAAAGGGTACTGTGGGCCCTAGCCAATTCTTTGATACTTTTTGTCAGATTTTCTTTTGCCGCTTCGCGGAACGCTTATCTAAAGCTTTGCCGCTAATTCAAGCAAATCAGGGTGCTGCTTATTGGTGCTTTTTGCTACTTTTAGATAGCTCCTTGCCTGCTCGATTTTGCCCATCTCATAATAGATTTCCGCCATCAACTGGTTGACATCAATGTTTTTGGGACGAGCATCATATTCTTTTTGAGCATAATCGAGTGCTTTGCCGAGGTCTTGGGTATGCTCTAGGTGTAGTCTGGCATATTCTAGCCCCATATTGTGCCCTTTGGCTTCGTCATCCGCTAGCATCTCAAACACCATACTCAAGCTTTTCTCGTAGTTGGCCTGATCCTCCTGGGCTTTGTAGATATCCAATAACTGGATGTAAAAGCCAACCTCTGGAATCACATTAGTGGCTTGATGCAGCATGCCCGTGGCTTCTGCTAATTTTCCCTCCTTGACGGCGATACCTGCTAATGCTGCCGTTGCAAACGGATAATTTGGGCGTTCCGCGAGAGCGGTCTCATACTGAAAACGGGCAGAGGCTAAGTCTCCCTTCTGCTCATACAATTCACCCAAAGTCAGACGTGTCCAAGCGGTTTCTTCATAGCCAGGGTAGCCGGCTTTGACGGCTTCGTTCATGGCAGCAATCGCACCATCCAAATCACCATGGATCTCTCTCAAATAGCTGATACGTGAGTAAGAGCGAAGGTCCGGACGGATCGAAACCATTTTGTCTGCCATCTTGATAGCGTCCTCATACTCACCTAGCTCTACATGAGCATCGACCAAAGAACCATAAATCAGCGCGTTAAAACCATTGAGTTCAGTCGCAAAGCGCGCTAATTCCTTGGCCTCGGCAAATTTGTGTAAGGAGAGATAAACAGATGCTTTGAGGCTCGTAGCACCAAATACTACGTCTTTATTGGGCTTCTCGTCTAGCATATCATCTAGCACTTTCAGTGCCGCTGGATAGTAATATCCATGCTCGCCTGTAGCCCTTGCTTCTAGCATATAAAGCTGAGCGAGTTGGAGGCGATTGCGGTATTCTTGCGGGTTTTTGAGGATGGCAAGCTGCAGCTCTGTAAAGATCGCATATACCTTCGTTTGCTCTTCTTTGGTCCCGATGGCTTCATTGCGTTTGAGCAAAGGGGCAATATCATTTTCAGTATGGCTTACCTTTTGAAAAGGAGTTTTGGAGGCGTTTGCCTGTTTCGTTGGCGGCGTGCAACAAAGCATACTCATACAAACGAAAAGCATCATTGCAGATAGGCCGATAAATATTTTGTGGGTATATAACATGATAGTGAATTTTGATTGATGCCATACATACGAGCCGCTTGTGCCAAGTGGATTTCGTAGAGGAAGTTTTTTGCAAAAAAAAGACTGCCTAAAAGAGGCAGCCTTAAGATGAAAACAGATGCGTTATTAGCGCTTGATAAACTTGGCGGTTCCAAGCAGTCCATCTTTACTCATCATTTTGATCAAGTAGGTACCACTTGTTAGCCTTTGCACGTCTAGCGCTAGGTTGTTTAAGCCGCTCGATAGCTGATAGCTTTTCGCACTCACTTCCTGACCATTGATGTTGTAAACTGTCATTTCAACCCTTTGGTGTCCTTCGCTACTGATCTCGATATTGAGTTCGTCAAGGGCAGGCATGGGATACACCTTCAATGGCTTAAACAATACATCTTTTTCGATCGCAGTCGCATTGAGTACCATCGGTTGATTGTAGGTAAGGGCTAGGCCGCTACATTTACCGTCTCCGGCCCAAGGCGTCTGTACGTAAGGGAAGCTACTTCTAAAGCTGGTATCATTAGCTTCAATGCCGGTAGAGTAAGTCAATACGTCAAGCAAGTCTTGCGTGACTGGGCTACCCGTACCCGGAAAATCATCATACCAAAGCCCAATGGCAGCCAATACCGCACCACCTACTGCTTGAAGCTCGATGCGGGTTACATCGTCTTCAAGCCGACGTCCGTTAGGAAAACCATCCATATTGGGAATCGTGTCTAAGCTGGCATCAGCGTTAAAACGTGGGTCAGTCAATCCTAAGACAGCGGCTTGGATCAAACCATTGCTACTAAAGTCTGGTGAATTACGATCAGTCACTGGAGTCGACATATTGAGGCGGAGCATATCGCCGCCATTGGGCAAAAAGTTGTTGATAAAGGGTTTGCCAGTGGCTAATGGATCACCATTTTTACCCGTAGCCAATTGATAAGGCTCTAGGTTAGGTACCCCTGTGTGGAACGCTGGCCATAAATCTACGGAACGAGGCTTGCCTGCCGCAGGCAGCAAAAGCGTACCAAATACAGCATCATCAAGGGCCGTTCCCGCCAAAGCGGGGTTTCCTTTAAGGCCAAAGAGCCCATCTTGCCCATTGCCAAAATCAAAAGCACCCAAAGAGTTGCGCTGGATACGTAGCGCTGAGAGAGAAGGTACGGCTGCGCCGAACAGGGAGTCATCCATATACAAACCCAATTCTGGATTGTAGAAATACTCAAAGTGAGCGGGATTCTCATTGTAAGGCGTCAATGCATTCCATTCGTCTTTGGCACCGATTGGGATCACTGCTTCATTGGTCAAAGGCATCCCTAGACGAGAAACCTGTACCCAATTACCGCTATAAGTACTCGTACCATTGGGGTTGAGCGTTCGCATAGCGGGACGACTAGCAGAAGCCCATACACCGATGACATAATCTCCATCAAGGATATTGCTGGCCATGGATACATCCATACCATCTTTTTGGAGGGTAGAGATGGGTATTTGCAAGGCAATTGTACTCACATTGGTACAAGCTACGCCATCTTGATTGACGCCCATCTGACGAGGGGAGTCCCCTAAATCAAAAATACCGGCTAAGTCCACAAAAAACGGATCATCACTTGGCCCGCAAAAAACTTTTTCTCCGCTACTGGCAGTACCAATCGCGCCCGTAAATAGGCTTTCATAATCGGCCGCATTTAAACCCGCCGCACCGGTGATAGAGCGCGCGCCAATGTTGTTTGGTGGTACCACTCCATCCATGACGATAGTCGAGAAGGTGTTCCCTCCGTCGATACTACGCTCTAAAGTGTAGGTCGTCTTGAGGTTTTCGGCGCCAAGGCGGATATTAAAAAAGGTAGTTGAATCTCCAATCGTCTTCTGGAAAGTAAAACGATAGATGATATCGTCGCCAGTGGTAGTGACATCATTGTCAATATGGATTTCATAGCGGACATTCTCACCAAACTGATAATAGTTTGGACCTGCCTGCGGAAACTGCAAAGGCACATAGGCCGCAATAATGGTCACTGTATTGGGATCGTCAGGGCTACGAAAAGCGTAGAGGTCGGTATTATCCGCCAAAGGATCGTTGGCGATCAAGGGAGCTTCGCGGTGGCTGGAAGCTTGGAGGGCACTCGTAAGGCAAACCATAAAGGCAAGCATTAGGGCACAACTTTTATTGATAAATTTCATCTTTATATTCTTCAATTTTTAGGATTTGGATTACTGTCCGATTTCTGTGCCTCGCCAAGGAGCCTGCACATAAGGGAAAGTGCTTTGGAAAGTGGTGTCATTACTTTCGACTCCAGTGGAGTATTGCAACACATTGAGCAATTGGTTGGTAACTGGCGAAGCCGTGCTATCCGCTGCGTCAAAGTCATCATACCAAAGGCCAATCGCCGCCAACACAACGCCTGAAACCGCTTGTAACTCGATCCGCGTAACGTCATCTTCCAGACGACGACCATTCGGGAATCCATCCATATTAGGAATGTTTTGTAGGCTTGCATCTGCATTAAAACGTGCGTCAGTAAGACCCAATACCGCCGCCTGGACTAAGCCCAGAGAACTAAAGTCGGCGGAGTTACGATCGGTAATGGGAGTTGCCATATTGAGCCGTAGCATATCCCCTCCATTGGGTAGGAAGTTGTTGATAAAGGGCTTGCCTTCGGCCAACGGATCGCCGCCTTTGCCTGTTGCGAGCTGGTAAGGGCGTAAGTTCGGGGCACCCGTATGGAAGATAGGCCATAAATCAACGGAGCGTGGTTTGCCAGCCGCTGGAAGTAATAATGTCCCAAATACAGCGTCATCTAGGGCCGTGCCGTCCAGGGCGCTGTTGCCTTTGAGGCCAAACAATCCGTCTTGCGTATTGCCAAAGTCAAAAGAGCCCAATGAGTTACGCTGGATGCGGAGGGCATTGAAAGCAGGTACTGCGCTGCCAAAAAGATCATCGTCCATGTAAAGCGCCAACTCTGGATTATAGAAATACTCAAAGTGGTCTGGATTCTCGGTGTAAGGCGTAAGTGCATTCCACTCATCCTTGGCCCCGATCGGTATAACTGCTTCATTGGTCAAGGGCATCCCTAAACGAGAAACTTGAATCCAAGCCCCAGAATCCGTCAAAGTGCCGTCTCCATTGATCGTTTGCACTGCCTGACGACTAGCCGAGGCCCAAACTCCAATGACATAATCCCCATCCAAAATATTGGCGGCTTGGGATACATCTTTGCCGTCCTTTTGCAAGGTTTCAATGGGTACTTGGATGACGATTGCGTGGGTATTGGTACGAGCGAGGCCGTCGCGCATTACGTTGGTACCTTGACGTGGCGAATTGCCCAAATCAAAAATACCGCCCAAGTCCACAAAAAAGGGATCATCTATTGGACCACAAAAAACCGTCTCCCCAGTAGTAGCCGTAGCGACGGCTGCCGTCATCAAACTTGGGTAGTCAGTAGCGCCGAGACCGACCATACTTTCAATCGAACGAGGTCCGATATTGTTGGGCGGTACAATACCGTTTGTGACAATAGTTTGAAAAGTCGTGCCACCATCGATGCTTCTTTCGAGCGTGTAGGTGGTTTTTAGGTTTTCTAATCCGAGGCGGATGTTAAAAAAAGTCGTCGGATCTTCATTGATCTTCTGGAAGGTAGCACGGTAAATAATGTCATCACCGGTCGTGCTAACATCATTGTCCACGTGAATTTCGTAACGGATTCCTTCCCCAAAAGAGTGATAATTGGGCCCCCCAAAGGCAAGTTCGGCTGGAATGTAGTTAGCAATCAGGGTTACCGTGTTGGGATCGTCTGGGCTCCGAAAGGCATAGAGATCCGTGTTGTCGGCCAATGGGTCATTGGCAATCAAAGGTGCCTCTCGGTGGCTGGAAGCCATCATTTGAGGATTCAGCCCGAGGGTGCAGGCGATCAGCATGGACAAGGAAAGTCCCCCTCGCCAGGCATGCTTGGCTAGTTGTTTCAACATAAGTTTTACTTTGTTTTTGTATGTTATCTGGGAGACATACGACCACTAGCCCAAGAGTGGATTTCTCGAGAGTGAAAAAAGTATAAATATTTTATTTCTCCGCTTCGCGGAACGCTTGTCTCTCAAGATCCCGTATCTCACTTTGTTCGTACGGGATGACGCTTAAGGTTGTTTTTGACTAAAGTCCCAGAGTAAAGCTGTAATGCCGGAAATATGAAGAATGAGAATTCCGGTATCTATCTATAGGCTAGCGAAATAAGCATCCA
>JBCAWW010000334.1:0-6339 GCA_038534415.1 Bacteroidota bacterium
GGCAGCTTTTGCTTCTTCGAGATAGGGTTTATCAGCACCATATTGCTTAGCCAATAAGGTGTAAATCAAAATCGTAAAGATCCAGGTAGGAATAAAGAGATAGTAAAAGGACATCACGTCTAAGAAGTTGAGTCCAAAACCAAAGACCAATCCCAGTCCCCAAGAAGCTACTGCGGGGGTACTATGGGTCAACTTTCGGTAAGAGGCCCAATATCTAGTCAGACCGATGCGGGGAAAGATTTGGTGTTCGGCGAAGACGATAGCCCCCACCGGCACCACCAATAGCCCTGCATAAGTAAGGAGCGGCAGTATTTGCGAAAAGACAAAAGGAAAGCATGCCACGATAACCGTAACGATACCTACTGCCATGGTGGTAGTGCGACGAGAATATTGGGTAAATATCGCTTGAGCGGCTAAGCCAGCGCGATAAAGATTGGCGTTGGCCGTAGTCCAACCAGCAATGATCACAATCACAAAGCCCGAAAGGCCCAAAGCATAATAAGCCACATCTCCGGGGTCAAGGTCTACAATTTCTTTTTGCAACAAAACAGCGGCTCCTGCTCCCATGATCCCAGCAGCAATCCAAGCGATATAATGCCCAAACAGCATCCCAGAACTAGTGGCTAGGCCATAGGTTTTTTTCTTGGCATATCGCAGCAAAGCCATATCGATCAAACCAAAGTGGGTGATGGTATTGGCAGCCCAAGCAAAGCCAATTACTTCCAAAAGCCCAATGCCTGCTTCACCCTCGCTATTGAGTCCGGTCCAGATAGACAGGTCTCCTATCTGAACGAAATCACTCCAACTTTCGAGGAAGGTGCGGCCCAATACCGCATCACTCAAGGCGGGCATCAATACCAAAGCGCCACTCGCAAACATGACAAATAGCCAGGGGGCACAGATACCCGAAAAGTCTGATACAGCCTTAAAGCCATACATGGCGACCAAGACCACGATGATCCCAACCGCTAGCACCACCAAGACAAACCAAGCATTGCTGGGATACCAATTGAGCTGAGCGGGGATATCAAAAGCAAAGCGCACAGCAGTCGAAGAAACCGTAATCATTGCCGCCGAAATGACCGTAAAGATGATCACATTGGCCCAATTGTAGAGCTTGGTCATCGAGTCTCCGGCGATCTTGTTGAGATAGGTATAAAGGCTGAGTCGGGTTTCGACCGCAATGGGAGTGGTGATGAGGGTCCAACTCAAGATGGCTAAGATATTGCCGATCAAGAGTCCCAATAAGATATCGCCAGTCTTTGCCCCCAAGGAAACAAATGTGGCGCCAATGACAAATTCGGTAGCAGCGACATGTTCCCCAGCATAAAGGCCCAAAAAATGCGGCCAATTATGCAGTTTATGTTTAGCGATGGGTAGCTGTTCTTCGCTATAGGACCCCAGATCAGGAGACTCTTCTTTGAATTCCATTGCAGTAGCAGTCTTTGATGTTTAGTAGTAGTTAGGCAAAGTAATTGGACTTCACCCCATCTCAATGGAACAAAAATTCAGTTCAATAAAAAAAATGTCTGCCTTCTTGAACTGCTTTGGATTACAAAAAAGTTTTAAAGTAATAGCGTGCGTGACTCCGGCAAGTGCTAGTCTATGCTACTTTGCAAACTTCATTTTATAGTCTGCTGCAATCGCGCCTTTGGTGATTTTGCTCAGACGAGGCTTGAGCATACGGCGGCGGAGTTGGGAAATGTGATCGGTAAAAAGTACGCCCTCGATATGATCATATTCATGCTGCACGATTCGTGCTTTCATGCCGTCTAGGGTTTCTACCACTTCGTTGAACGCTGCGTCGTAGTAGCGGATCTTGATCACGGGTTTGCGAAAGACATCTTCTCGAATATCAGGAATACTCAAGCAGCCTTCTTCAAAGGCCCATTCTTTGCCGTCTTCTTCCAATATCTCAGGATTGATAAATACGCGTTTAAAATCGCCTAAGCCATCTTCTCCTTCTACGATCCCATCCATAGGTGAGCCATCGACGACAAACATCCGCAAATTGAGGTTGACCTGTGGTGCTGCCAGTCCAACCCCATTGGCATTGTACATGGTCGCAAACATATTTTCGACCAATTGCGCTAATTCAGGATAGTCTTTAGGTACATCCTGATTTTCTTTTCTTAAGCTTTGGTGTCCGTATCCAACGATGGGTAAGATCATATTCTCCTCATTTTGCATTTAGCGGAGCGCAAATTTCTGATTTTCAAGGCATAAATGCAATCTTAGCCTCCCTGCATAAAATCTTGTAAAATTACGACCGCACTGATTTCATTGACCAAGTGCTTGTCTTTCCGCTTCTTTTTCTTCAAACCGCCTTGCAACATCGTTTGTTTCGCAATCTGCGAACTAAAACGCTCGTCAACAAGATGCAATTTGATCTCGGGGTAGGCTTTTTCGAGTTTGAGCTTCAGCGCTCTCACCTCTTCGGTGACATGGGAGTCTGAGCCATCCATGCGTGTGGGGTAGCCCAAGACGATGGCTTCTATCGCTTCTTTTTCGATTAACTCTTTAAGTTTATCGTCCAATATGGCGGTGTCAAAGCTGCCGATCCCCGTGGCAATAATCTGCATAGGGTCGGTCCAGGCTAAACCGGTGCGCTTAGCGCCATAGTCGATTGAAATGATTCTGGGCATAGAAGCTTTATTTCGGCAGCAATATCCTAAAAGTTGTGCCTTTTCCTAATTCTGAGTTGCGCACAAAGATTTTTCCTTGGTGATATTCCTCCACGATGCGTTTGGTCAAACTCAAGCCAAGGCCCCAACCACGCTTTTTGGTGGTAAAACCCGGTTCAAAGACTTTCTTAAACTGCCCTTTGGCGATGCCTTTGCCTGTATCCGTAACGTCGATAAAGTATTGGCCACCTTTTTCACCGGCGTCTAGGATGATTTTGCCTTCTTTGCTTTGGCTTTGGATAGCGTCTAGGGCGTTTTTGAGGAGATTTTCGATCACCCAGTCAAAGAGCTGGGGATTGACGTGTAGTTGGCTATCAAGGGGGATTTGATTGTTGACATCTAAAGTGATGCCTCCACGTACCGTCATCCGTTTTTTGAGATAATCAGCCGATCGATCCAAGACCTTTTTGAGACTTACTTCGATCAATTCTGGTTGAGAACCAATCTTCGAAAAACGCTCCGCAATAATCTCCAATCGATGCACATCTCTCGCCATCTCATCGACCAATTGGCTTTCTTCTGGCTTGTCTTCGGCTTTGAGCTTCAACAATTCAATCCAAGCCATGAGACTAGAGACAGGCGTTCCCAGCTGATGGGCCGTCTCCCTCGCCAAACCTACCCATACTTTGTTTTGCTCATTGCGCTTCGCGATGGCATAGCTGGCAAAGACAATCCCAATAAACACCAAGACCAACAACAATTGAAAGATCGGGAACCAGCGTAGCTGCTGTACCACGAAGGATTCACCATAGTAGACATACTTAAAACTCCCCGGTGTATACTCCACTTCAATCGGATCGTGTACCTCTGCAAATGACTCCAAATAAGAACGTACTTGCTCTTTATTGCTCAAGTCGATATCCAGATTGGCTATCTCCACATCCGACAAATTTTCTAGATCGCCCACCATGATGATAGGCACCAAAGTATTATTGTCGATCACGAGATTGCTCATCACAAATTGCAAGAGTTCACTACCCGTGCCCGGAGCATCAGGATCGGTAGTGGTTCCTACGACATCTATGGCTTTTCCATACAGCTCCGCAGAACGCCTCTCTCCCTCCATCAGCTTTGAAGCTAGATAGTTGGAGTACATCAACGAGCCCGCTACAATCAGCAAGGCAACGCCATAAATCAAAAGGCGCGTCAACAATCGGGTTTCAAATCCAAACATTTAGGTTTATTTGTTGGAGGGTCGAACGCTTGATCCCACAATTCTTTTCCAAACTACTCTTTTTCTTTTTGCGCCCAAAGGCATTCTAATGCCTCCACCGAACGTGCCCAGCTAAAAGTGCTCAAAATCTTTTTTCGACCATTCTGGCCCATTTGCGTAGCGAGTGCTGATTGGGCCAGTAATTCCAGAACCGCCTCAGCCAATTCTTCCCCACTATCTCCCAAACGAATTTCTTCGCCCGCTCTTGCCCCGATCGCATTATTGACCAATGTAGTTGTCACACAGGGACGAGCCATCGAAAGCGCTTCCAAGATTTTGTTTTGTTGCCCACTGCCTGTTTTCAAGGGGGCGATAAAAATTTGCCCTTGGGCATAAGCTTCTCGGATATCCGCCAGCCAACCCGACACCTTGATGCGGGGGTCCTCCCCTAAGCGCTGGATTTCTTTGGTTGGACGCGCGCCCGCAAGCAATAGCTTTGCCTCGGGTCGTTGGGCCCAGATCAAAGGCATGATTTCATTTACCAACCAGACCGCCGCTCTTACATTAGGAAAGTAACCCAGATTGCCCACAAAGACTAAATCGTAGACCGCCTTGTACTCAGGCATAGGTTTGAAATACTCCACCTGCACTCCATTGGGGACAATAGCGACGCCTTCTCGATCTGAAAAAGGCAAATGGGCTCTATCCTGCTCTGAGATGATAGTATGATGCGCAAAACGCTCCGCCAATAGGCTTTCGTATTGGGCTAGTTTCTTGGCTTCCCAACGCCAGATGCCCCTACCCCACCGACTTGCTTCTGCCTGCCGCTTGATCTGCACCGAAAAGCAATCCATATAATCTAAGGTCGCGGGACCTTCGTAGCCCTCGACATAAGGCGCCATCCGTAAGAGCTGGCAATAGAGATGATCCGCTTTTTCTTCAGCGATGATTTTGTGGATTTTCCGCTTGATCGCGGAACGATAAAACCAAGCCGCCATTAGCGGCAACTCACTTCCCAAAGCCCGCAATAACCGAAAAGGCAACCCTAGCTTAGGGATATAAAAAAGCTCTATTCGTTGGCAATACTGCTGCATCTCGCGCAACGCGGCCTCGTCTACGCGTTCCTCGAAGAGGCTACACAAAACAATCTCATGTCGCTGCGAAAGCTCCCGGATCTGATGATAGATTCGTAACTTATCGCCCTTTTCCAAAGGGTAGGGAAAACGAGATGTGAGGATAACCAACTTCATGCCCTGCCAAAGCTAGGAAAATTGCTATGAAAAAACCGATCCTAATCCTAAAGCTTGGTACTGCGGCCATTACAAGAGCAGATGGCACACCCGACGAACCTGTCATGGTCGATGTTGCTAGGCAGGTCGCAAAACTTCATCAGCAATATCATATCGCCATTGTTTCTTCGGGTGCAGTGGGGATGGGCAAGCAGTTTATCAGAGGCTTTAGTGGCAAAATCAGTGAGCGAAAAGCTGCCGCGGCCATCGGCAACCCCATCCTTATCAACAAATACGCCCAGTTTTTTGCGCCTTACGGTATCCATCTCGCCCTGAGTCTCTGCGAACGCCAACATTTTTCGCAGCGCAGTCAATTTTTACAGCTGCGAGAGACATTTGAAACCCTTTGGGCGCAAGACATCATCCCCGTCGCCAACGAAAATGATGTCGTCAGCAATCTTGAGCTACGCTTCTCTGACAATGATGAATTGGCCACTCTTCTGGCCGTGGGATTAGGCGCGGATAAACTGCTACTCGGCACCTCAGTTCCGGGGCTTTATGACAGAGAAGGCAAAGTAGTCCCGGAGATCGCGAGTTTTGATGAAGAAGTACTCGGTCTAGCCAATAAAACGAAATCCTCAAGCGGCCTCGGCGGCATGATTTCTAAGCTCACCTTTGCGCGTCTAGCCAGCCGTATGGGCATTGAGGTGATGATATTTGGCGCGAGAGAAGCTGACGGAATAATCCTTGCTGCCTCCGGCCAGACAGGCACTCGCTGCTTAGCTCAGGCTTCTTCACTTTCGGCTCGAATGAAGTGGATCGCGAGTAGTAGTTTGGTAGCAGGCCGGGTGATAGTGGATGCAGGCGCTCGTAAAGCACTCGAAAATCGTAACAGTCTCCTCGCCGTAGGCGTAGAAGAAATTCCTTTTCCCTTTGATAAGGGAGAAGTATTTGAAGTCTGCGTCGAAAATCAAGCTCCTTTTGCCCTTGGCAGAGCTCGCCTCAATTCGCAAGCGCTCCAGGATCAGGCCAAAGCCCATGATCTTATCCTCGCCCACGCAGATGAAATCGTACTTTTGTAAGGAGAAAGTACTGAGTAGAAAGTGTTAAGACGGTTGAAAATCGACTTTACTTAATACTCCGATCGGGATACTTGCTACTCCCTAAGTACTAGATTAATAAACATGCGTAACATCAAACCCGTCCTTAGAGGCGTAAAAAAATCCAGTTATCGAGTGAGAGCCTTGAGCGACGCTCAACGCCAAGCTTTATT
>JBCAWW010000335.1:0-6337 GCA_038534415.1 Bacteroidota bacterium
AAATCGCAAAAAATTGCAGCAAAATGAAACTATCTTTAAAAAAATGTCTACTAACTTGCAGACATGGATCATATCTACATAAAAAATGCCAGAGTCAACAATCTGAAAAATGTTTCAGTGAAAATTGACCGCAACAAGCTCGTTGTGATCACTGGTGTAAGTGGTTCTGGGAAGTCTTCCCTTGCTTTTGATACCCTCTATGCCGAAGGCCAAAGACGCTACGTAGAGAGCCTCAGCTCCTATGCAAGGCAGTTTTTGGACCGAATGGAAAAGCCCGAAGTGGATTTTATTCAGGGGATTGCACCCGCTATGGCCATCCAGCAAAAAGTCAATACTTCTAATCCTAGATCGACAGTTGGCACCGTCACCGAAATCTATGATTTTCTCAAATTGCTATTCGCCCGTGCCGGAAAAACGTATTCTCCAGTGTCCGGAAAAATAGTCACCCGTGATGCAGTAGGCGACATTGTTGAGTACATCATGGATAACGAAGCTGGCACCCGAGTTCATATATTGAGTCCCATAAAAGTTCGTAGCAAGGGCTATGAAGCGGAGCTAGAACTCAGTCTGCAAAAGGGTTTTTCGCGTATTTGGAAGGAGGGAGAGATCGTCGAAATTGAAGATGAACTCGAAAACAATGCCTCCGAGGAACATGAGACCATTGTCCTGCTAATCGACCGTATGGTGGTTAGAGAGGATGAAAAACGCGAACAAAGGATGCGCCTAGGCGATAGTGTGCAGACCGCCTACCAAGAGGGAGTTGGCAACGCTTGGATCCAAGTAGGCTCCAATGAACCCAAAAAATTCTCCCAACGCTTCGAAGCAGACGGAATGCAATTTGAAGTCCCTTCGGTCAACTTTTTTTCCTTCAATAATCCTTATGGAGCTTGTGATACCTGTGAAGGCTTTGGCCGCATTTTAGGCATCGACGAAGACCTTGTGATCCCTGATAAAAGTCGTTCTCTTTATGATAATGCTGTGGCGCCTTGGCGTGGTGAGACCATGAGTCAATTTCAACGCGACTTCCTCGCGGCAGCCGTGAAGACCGTCGACTTTCCGATTCACAGACCTTATTATGATCTCAGTCGCAAGCATAAAGACATGCTTTGGGATGGGATTCCCGGCGCTACTGGGATACATGAATTCTTTCAGTTCTTGGCGTCCAAAACGCACAAAATCCAATACCGAGTCATGTTGGCGCGCTATCGTGGCTATACGACCTGCCCTTCTTGCAAAGGAAGTCGGATCCGCAAAGACGCCAATTACGTCAAGGTTGATAATTATTCAATCTCCGATTTTCTCTTCATGCAGCTCAACGAGCTGATGCCTGTAATGGAAAATCTCAAACTCGACGATGCCGAAAAAATCATCGCCAAACGGGTGATGAGTGAAATTCGCAATCGCTTGACCTACCTCAATAGAGTAGGAGTCGGTTATTTGACTCTCAATCGCAAGATCAACACCCTCTCAGGTGGAGAAATGCAGCGAATTCGCTTAGCAACCTCTCTCGGTAGCGGCCTCGTCGGTTCGATGTATATCCTAGACGAACCCAGCATTGGCTTACATTCACGTGATACCGACCAGTTGATTGAAATCCTCAACCATCTACGTGATCAAGGCAATACCGTCATCGTAGTTGAGCATGATGAGGCCGTCATGAAAAGCGCGGACCAACTCATAGATATGGGACCAGGAGCGGGTGAATATGGTGGAGAAGTCGTATTTAATGGCAAATGGGCCCAAATGATGAAGGGCAAAACCCTCACCGCCCAATATCTCTCCGGTAAAGAAGAAATTGCCGTTCCCAAACTCCGTCGCAAATTTTCGAGCCGAGTAGAGCTAGTAGGAGCGCGTCTCCACAACCTCAAAGGGCTAGATGTCGAAATACCACTACACGCCTTGACAGTCGTTACGGGAGTCAGTGGCTCTGGTAAGTCAACGCTGATCCAAAAAATCCTCTACCCTTCTATTCGCAAACACCTTGGCGAGTTTGGCGACAAGGGGGGGTATCTCAAAGAACTCAAAGGGGACCTACACCTAATCGAAAAAGTAGAACTCGTTGATCAACAACCCGTGGGACGTTCTGCGCGCTCCAATCCTGTTACTTATATCAAGGCCTACGATCATATTCGTGACCTTTACTCCAAGCAGCCGCTCTCCAAAGTCAAGGGCCTTAAGCCTGGAGACTTTTCTTTTAATGTAGAAGGGGGGCGCTGTGATGAATGTCAAGGAGAAGGCTATGTGACCATTGAGATGCAGTTTTTACCAGATGTGAAGCTGCTTTGCGATGTCTGCCAAGGAAAACGCTTCAAGCGGCATGTGCTCGAAGTCGCTTACGATGGTAAAAACATCGACGATGTGCTCAATATGACCATTTCAGAAGCGCAAGATTTCTTCCAAAAGCACAAAAAGATCCATACCAAGCTAGACATCCTCAATCGAGTGGGTTTGGGCTATCTTCGCTTAGGCCAGAGTACGAGCACCTTGTCTGGAGGGGAAGCGCAGCGGATGAAACTAGCTTTCTTCTTAGCGCAAAGTGCATCCGCCAAAAATGCCTTCTATATCTTTGATGAACCTACCACTGGGCTTCATTTCGACGATATCAAAAAGCTTTTGGCTGCGATGAACGAATTGGTGGAGCGAGGCAATACCGTCCTAATCATCGAGCACAATCTGGAAGTTATCAAATGCGCAGATTGGCTGATCGACCTTGGCCCAGAAGGGGGACAAGAAGGCGGACAACTACTCTTTCAAGGCATACCCGAAGACATTGTTGACGTCAAAAGTAGCTACACCGCCAAGTATTTAGCCGAGAAACTATAATTGAGATTCCCTTCGGGGAACGATTGCATTTGTATTAGCCAATGGCAAAAATTACCTTTTGTCAAAGGCTACTACTATGCGATACTTGCTGCTTGTCCTGTTCTTAGCGTTCGGCTGCGCCGAACGAAAAAATCAGCCTCCTCCTGCCAAAGCAGATAATGGCCTTTGTCAAAGAGACTATTTTACAGAAGCCCAAGCCAGAGAAATACACGCTCAATGGGCAAGCGAAATCAAGACCCTCGCCGATTGGCAAAATAGAGCCCAAAGGATCAAAAGAGGTATCATTGAAGGGGCGCGATTAGATAGTCTTCCTCCTAAAAGTCCGCTCAAACCGATCAGGCATAGTCGCCGCGAGATGGATGGCTATGCAGTCGAAAACTTTGCCATTGAAAGCCAAGCGGGCTTATGGGTTACGGGTAATATTTACTCTCCCCTCAATCAGGCTCCTCCTTTTGCGGGTATCCTGAGTCCACATGGACATTGGTCAGAGCCAGATGATTATGGGCGCTTTCGGGAGGATATGCAAATGCGTTGTGCTGCTCTCGCTAAAATGGGGGCGGTGGTCATCGCTTACGATATGAACGGCTATGGCGAAAGCGATCAATTGCCTCACAAGCATGCTGAGGCGGTCCGCATTCAGACTTGGAACAGCATACGCCTACTCGATTACCTTGAATCCATGCCAGAGGTTGACCCCACTCGATTGGGCGTCACCGGAGCCTCGGGGGGAGGTACGCAAAGCTTTTTGTTGACGGCTCTTGACGATCGCATAGCGGTATCGGTCCCGACGGTGATGGTGTCTGGCCACTTCTTTGGAGGCTGCGCTTGTGAAAGCGGTATGCCGATACATCGTAGCGAGGACCACCAAACAAGCAATGTAGAAATTGCAGCTCTAGCGGCTCCTCGGCCCATGCTACTTATTTCTGATGGGGATGATTGGACTGCTAATACGCCTGAGTTTGAATTTCCTTATATCAAGCGCATCTATGATCTTTTCGGCTTTGCCGAACGCTTGGGTAACGTTCATCTGCAAGAGGAAAAACACGACTATGGCCCCAATAAACGAAAGGCGATGTATCCCTTTATGGCCCAGCACCTAAACTTAGACTTGGGTAAAATTCAAAATACAGCTGGAGAAATTGACGAAAGCTTCGTGCAACTCCTCGCCAAGGATAAACTCAAAGTATTTGATGCAGATCACCCTCGCCCCGCGGCTCGCCCCAATATCGTGCTCATCTTGGTCGATGATATGGGCTGGTCGGATTTGGGCTGTTATGGAGGAGAGGTCCAGACCCCAAATATTGACCGCTTCGCCGCCGAGGGCACCCGGCATACTCAGTTTTACAATAACGCCAAATGTACTACTACACGCGCCTCATTGACCACTGGCCTCTATCCTCGCCGCGATCAGGGAGATAAATTTTTGCTGCGGGAAAACATGCGCACTTTTGGGGAAATTTTGCAATCTGCCGATTACCAGACTGTGCTTTCGGGTAAATGGCACCTTGGGCGGGATTCGGTGCGGCACCCATATCATAGAGGTTTTGATGAATATTATGGTCTGCTAGATGGCTGTAGCAACTTCTTTGACCCCAGCCAGCAAGATCCAGATTATAAAGGCAATCGTGTACGATATTTCGCACAAAATGAAAGTCGGATTACTGATTTTCCTGAGGACTTCTATACCACTGATGCTTTCACTGATCATGCTATCGAAACGATTAGTCGTTTTTCAGAAAAAGGAGCGCCTTTCTTTTTGCACCTGACATATACTGCTCCCCACTATCCCCTACACGCTTGGCCCGAGGACATTGCCAAGTATCGCGGCAAATTCAAGCAAGGTTGGACCAAGATGAGAGAGGAGCGTTACCAAAGGCAAATAGAAATGGGCCTAGTCGATCCAGAGACGATGCCACTTTCGCAAGGCGATTCGCGCGCTTATGCTTGGGATAGCGCAGAGCAAGACTTTGAAGACCTCCGGATGTCGGTTTATGCGGCCATGTTGGATAGAGTGGATCAAAACATCGGCCGGCTTCGCCAAACGCTAGAAGACTTAGGCGAAGCTGACAATACCCTGATCATCTTCCTTTCTGACAATGGAGGCTGCGCTGAAGAGCCGGGGGGACGTGATCCGGCACTTCGCACTCCCGGTCCCAAAGAGGATTATGTGGCCGTCGGCCCTGCTTGGGGCTGGGCCCAAAATGCTCCTTTCAAACGCTACAAAGTGTGGATGCATGAGGGAGGAATTTGCACGCCTATGATTGCATGGTGGCCTGGTAAAATTCCCGCTAACCATATTTCTAGTTCAGTGGGGCATATTATGGACCTCATGCCCACTTTCATCGAATTGGCCGGTGCAAAATATCCTGCCGAAGCAATCCCTCTAGAAGGCAAAAGTTTTTGGCCTGCATTGAGCGGTGTCAAACAAACTACGCGCGAGCAGCTGTGCTGGGAATATGCCGGCAATCGAGCCATCCGACAGGGCAACTGGAAGCTTGTTTGGGACAAAAAAATCAAAGAATGGGAACTCTATAATCTTGCTGTCGATCGCACAGAAACTCAAAATCTTGTTAAGCAATACCCCGCCAAGCGAGACTCCATGCAGGCCGACTGGCTGAGTTGGGCAAATTTAACGGGTGTCCCCATTAAAAATTAATGCTATGATGGCTCCTTAAAAAATATGAACCTCTCATTTTGCCTCCTTCCCACTGAGCGGGCTGGCTAAACGATATACTCCAACTAGAAATCCAGAACGAGAAAACTAACGATGTCAAGAAACTACTTACTACTTAGCTTAGTCTTTGCGATGAGCTGCCTCTCTTCAACGGAAACGCAAACACAAACCAAAAGAGCTGTCGATTGGGTTGACCCGCATATTGACGCAGCCAATTCACGTTGGTTTTTCTTTTCTTCGGCTTGTCGACCCTTTGGCATGGTCAATCTCAGCCCAGACAACCTTTTGGGCGGAACTTGGGGCACAGGGTATCGCTATCATGTAGATACGATCCGTGGCTTTAGTCATGTGCATGCCTGGCAACTTTCGGGTGTATCAGTCATGCCCACCTTAAAGGCTTGGGACCCGAAATCTGACTCTGATGCCTATAGTGAGACCTATTTTCATGAGGATGAAATCGTCAATGCGGGCTATCACAAGCTAAGCCTCAATGATGGCATACAAGTAGAATTGACTTCCACCACTCGGGTAGGATTCCATCGTTACAGTTATCCCGTAGGAGATGATCCATACGTCATTTTCAATCTCACTGGCCCCTTGGGACCATCGATTATGACCAAAGCTAAAGTGGCGCAAACTGCCACGGACGAAATTGCCGGTTATACGGTCAATGGTGCTACTCGCCGTAGGCCCAAGGAGGCCCCCGTTTATTTTGTAGCTCAGTTTGATCGTGAAATTGACAAATTTGAAGCATGGAAAGGGCAAAAATATCTCGAAGAGGGTACAGCCGCTGAAGGCAAAAAATGTGGAGCGAGACTTTCCTTTGATACCTTGACGGAG
>JBCAWW010000336.1:0-6336 GCA_038534415.1 Bacteroidota bacterium
TCTAATGCTTTTGAGCTCTACTTCAAACGCGGTACTACCGCTGCCACCAGCTTCGAACGGATCTTTATCTCCGATAATCGCGTCGAACACATTCCGGCCCAAATGCCTGATAACAAAGCGCGCTTATACTTCTATCCTGGCAAAAACTTTAAACTCCCTGACGGTGAATACACCATCCGAGTTCAAGGTCGCGACCAAAAAGGAAATGCATCTGGAGAAGGGGAGAACTTCTACGAAATCACCTTCCGAGTAGAAAACCAACAGTCGATCACCCAAGTACTCAACTATCCTAATCCGTTTTCTACTTCTACCCGCTTTGTCTATACCATCACAGGCTCTGAAACGCCAGAGGTATTCCAAATACATATCTTCACCATTACAGGTAAAATGGTCAAAATGATTGATCTATTAGAGTTAGGCGAAGCTGGCGTCGGAAGACATGTCTCCAATTATGCTTGGGATGGCACGGACGAATACGGCCAACAACTCGCCAATGGGGTCTACCTATATCGAGTGGTTTACAAAACGCCCGGCGTAGATACCGAATTACGCACCGAAGGGACCGAACAGTTCTTTAACAATGGTTGGGGCAAGATGTACATTATGAGATAAGCCTCAAGACAATATGATATAGTACTGAGCAAAAAGTACTAAGTAAAAAGTACTGAGAAAGCGCCTTCCGCTTCCTCAGTACTTTTTACTTTATACAGCATACTCTCTACTCAATACTATCTACTCTGTACTAAATTATCTATCTTGCGGCTCGAAAAATTGAGCATTCATGAATTACGACGAGATTTTCCCGAAAATCACGGCTCACGCCAAAGAATATGGTTTCATCTTCCAATCTAGCGAGATCTATGATGGCCTCGGTGCTGTCTATGACTACGCTCAATTGGGGGTAGAACTTAAAAATAATATTAAGGCCGCTTGGTGGAAAGCAATGGTCCAAATGCACGAAAATATCGTCGGCTTGGACTCCGCTATTTTGATGCATCCGACGGTCTGGAAAGCTTCTGGACACGTCGACGCTTTCAATGATCCCTTGATTGACAACAAAGACTCTAAAAAGCGTTATAGAGCGGATGTGTTGATCGAAGATCAAATCGCCAAGCACAAAGCCCGTTCACTTAAGGACGCCAAGAAAAAAGCGCGCAAAGAGGGCTGGGAAGAAGGAGACGAAAAGTTCCAAGCCTTCCTCACCAATGGCCGCTATGGCAAGAAAGCCCAAGAGCTACAAAGCCGTTTCGAGTCAGCACTTCAAAGCGATGACCTTAGCCAATTGCGCGATATCATCGTAGACGAAGGCATCGTATGTCCCGTTTCAGGTACCAAAGAGTGGTCCGAGGTACGTCAGTTCAACCTGATGTTCAAGACTCAGCTTGGTGCAACTGCCGATAGTGCCATGGATCTCTACCTCCGTCCGGAGACAGCACAAGGTATCTTTGTCAACTACCTCAATGTACAGAAGACTTCTCGTCAAAAACTGCCATTTGGTATCGCCCAGATCGGTAAAGCCTTCCGCAATGAGATCGTAGCGCGTCAATTTATCTTCCGCATGCGGGAGTTTGAGCAGATGGAAATGCAATTTTTCATCAAGCCAGGTACGCAGATGGAGTGGTTTAAATATTGGAAAAAGACCCGTCGCAAATGGCATGAGGCCCTAGGTCTACGCCCCGACTACCTTCACTTCCATACCCACGAAAAATTAGCGCACTACGCTGATGCTGCTGAGGACATTCAGTTTCACTTCCCCTTTGGCATCAAGGAGTTGGAAGGGATTCACTCTCGTACTGACTTTGACCTGTCTCAGCATCAAAAATTTTCTGGCAAAAAGATTACCTACTTCGATCCAGAAACCAATGAATCTTACGTACCCTATGTACTAGAGACTTCTGTCGGCCTCGACCGCACCTTTTTGGCGCACCTTAGCAATGCCTATCAGGAAGAGGAAGTGCCTAACTCTAAAGGAGGTATGGACACCCGCGTGGTCTTAAAACTCCACCCACTCTTAGCACCCTACAAAGCCGCGATCTTCCCCTTGGTCAAAAAAGATGGCCTACCTGAGATTGCACGTGAGATCATCGACAACTTGAAGTACGACTTCCAAGTGATGTATGATGAGAAAGACTCTGTAGGTAAACGCTATCGTAGACATGATGCCATCGGTACCCCTTACTGTATCACTGTCGATCATGACACCAAGGAAGACGCCAAGGTTACCATCCGCGATCGTGATACCATGGAGCAGGAGCGTATTCCTATTACTGAAATAGACGATTACATTCGACGCAAACTCAGCTGGCGCGAAGTGCTAAGCTAAGGAGCTTCCAATGTCCCATATCGCATAGCCAATGAGGAAGCATTTCGCTTTTTCATTGGCTATTTTCTTTACCGCTGCGCGGAACGCTTCTCTCAAACGGCAGGACTAAAAGCATCCCCAGCCGGCACATGCACAATCTCTAACTTAGGAAACATCTCATTCAGCCAATCCCGACAATAGGCCATGCCCGGCTCTTCGCTTTCTGCGTGGCCCAGTATAATCAAGCCCTTTTTGATACCTGCCGCTGCCGCATCACGTACGTATTCCGAAGTTTCCCATTCATTGCACTCTCCGATCACCAGGACATCGATATCCTCTCTGAGCAATTCGATATGCGGATCCTTCCCCCAACTGCCGGGCATCACTCCGACACGCGCACAACTCAAAGTAGGATCTCCGATATAAAATGTGCGGCTGAGAGATAAGCGTTCGGCAAGGCCGCTCGCCAAAGCCTCAAGGGGCTCCGCATCGATCTGACAAATCAAATTATTGGTGGGATCTTGTTTTGCTTCCCAACCCACTTTTTGCAAAAAACCCGTCAAAATCCCATCTGGCTCATAGCGATGCCAATAATCATGAAAGCGCCATACTGCAATCTGATGCTTTTCCAGCAAAGCCTTTTTGTGCTGATATACCGGATCATCGGCCAACCAATCTGTTTCATCCAAGTGATTATAAAAGGTGGGTTCGTGAGTGATGATAAAGTTTAGCCCTGCCGCAGCCGCCTTTTCGATGACAGGAATTGTTGCCATAAAGGTCGTTGCGATACCTTTTACCGCCCACTTTGGATCGCCAATCTTGAGAGTATCTACCGTTTCGGCGCGTTTGCCTCCAGGAATTTGTGCGATTATCTGCTCGATCACCTGCGCGATGGTCAGATTGGCGGCCTGACAGGAAGTGACACTCAAAAAAGGAGCCGCAGCTAGGCCAAGACTAGCGGTGCGGATAAACTGGCGACGGTTGGAAGTAAAATCAGACATCAGAAATATTGCTAATGGTTTTATTAGATTGGGATGGAATAATACTGAGAAATTACTACAAACAGTCCGGCATGAAAAAGAAACTACTCATCTTCCTAGGCATCCCGCTAGTGCTACTGGCTGGTTTTTTTGTCTACAAAACCATCAACGACCGCATCGAAGAGCAAAAGTATCGGGAGTGGGTAGCAAGCTTGGAACATACGGCTTCGCCAAACGTACAAATTCTGCCTGATACTATATTGATTGACTATCTCAACGAAAAGCGGAGCCTCGCCATCTATTTGCCCACTGGCTATGCAGACGATAGTGTCGATTATCCGGTGATCTATTTTCTCGATGGGCAATCTCCCTTTGATCAAAAAATCCAAGAAGGCCAAGAGTGGGAGATTGATGAAGTGATCGACAGCCTGGCGCTTTTGGGACAAGAACAGGCCATAGTGGTAGGCATCTACAATTCGGAGGCGCGGATGACTGAATACAAACCTTTTCCTTCGACGCGTTGGTACTCTGACCGGAGCGGCACTACTGGTGACCAACATGCCGAATGGATCGCCACGGACCTCAAAAGCTGGATTGATGCCCGCTACCGCACGAAAAAGGATCCTCAATCGACCATCATTGCTGGCGCTTCTTTAGGGGGGTTGATGTCCTATTATATGCTCAATAAATTTCCAGAGGTCTTTGGTCGTGCGATTGTCTTTTCGCCATCTTATTGGGTCAACGAGCTCGTCTACAGCTTGCATGAAAGCAACCCCAAGATCAAAGAGCAAAAGATTTACTTCAATGCAGGCGAACTAGAAACCCCCACAGTTGAAAGCATCGAAAAAATGCATCAGATATTGCTAGACTATGGAGTTCCCGCAGCAAACATGAAGCTAGACGTAGAAACCGAACTTGGGCATTGGCATATGACTTGGAATGCTGGATTTAAAAAAGCTTATCCTTGGATCGTCCAATAAGATTTTGGCTACTGCTGCGCAGAACGCTTCTCTCATTTTGAACCATCAATCAACTCCCACATGCTACGTTATCTCATCTTTTCTCTACTCTTGCTCACAGGTTTTCAGCTCTTAGCCCAAAAAGTGATTCAACCTGACACCATCCGCCGCAAAGGCGGGATCGTCATTATGAGCAATAAAAATTTTGTCACGATCCAGGCCAATCAGAGCAAAATCACCATCAACAATGAGGGAGGCATCGTCATCGAAAGTACAGAGGATATTCAGATTGAGACAGAGGGAGATTTTAGCGTTGAGGCGCATGATATATCACTCAATGCAAGCGGAGACATAGCGTTCAGCGCAGCTGAGGATATAAAAACAGAGGCGACCAATACCGAGATTCATTCAAACGCACTAACGACTATCTCGGCAGCCTCAGGACTCGACCTAGAATCCAGTGCTACTTTGAATATTGCTGGGGCATTGATATTGATTGGCAGTGGCGGCAATTTGCCCGCAGCGAGAGTGGGTGATCCTGTCGTAACTGACCCTGCAACAGGAGCTGCCAAAATCATCACTGGCTCAAATACCGTCTTGATCGGCAATTAGGGATTTAGACGATAGTATTTAGTATTTAGTATTTAGACGCTTACAAATCGCTACTGAAGAGTCATTAAGGCCATTTTTTCTACTTTCTACTTATTATGGACATACTCGGCTTAGAAAGAGGAAGCATCAGATTGGTACCTCATCAGGCTAGTTGGAAAGCTACTTTTGAGGCAGAGCGGCAAAAAATAGCGTTCGCCTTGGCGGGCTCCATCTTAAACATTGAGCATATCGGCAGCACCGCCATTCCTAGTATTGTCGCCAAGCCCGTCATCGATATGGCGATTAGTTTGGTCCATTTGGAAGATGGACTTGCCTGTGTGGCAGCCTTGGAGGATTTAGGCTATCTCTACAAAGGAGAAAACGGCATCCAAGGCAGGCATTATTTCCGTACCCATGCCGAGATCGTCAAATTTCACATCCATATGTTTGCGGAGGGAAATGCCAAGCTGAGAGATCATCTCCTTTTTAGAGACTATTTGATCGCTCATGCGGTAGAAGCAAAGGCTTATAATGATTTAAAAATCAAGCTCAGTCAGCAGTTCGCCTCAGATCGAGCGGCCTATACTGCCAACAAAAATGATTTTATAAGCGAGATTTTGGACAAAGCCAGACGTGCTTAGCTTGGGACACGCTCAAGACGCAGGGCATCTTTATCGGGATAGACAATATCTATCGCTATCACATTTTCTCCTTCTTTGATCAAATGTATGGTCCGCTCTAAATAGTGCATATTGACATAGTCCGATCCATTGATGGGAAAAATAGGGAAGGGATCTGCGTTTTGGCTTTGCATGAAAGCGGCATGGAGTCGGTCATCCTCGACCAAAATTCTTACCCCAGAACCATCTTCGCTCACGTATTCTCCTAGTATATTTTCCCAATCCACTGCGACTTCTTCGGCATCATAACTAATGGCATTTTGGATGGCCTCATATAACCAGCCATTTTGATAAGCTTCTGGGACCTCCTTCCATTTTGCCTGAGCAGAGGCAAAATCCGCCTCTATCAACTCCTTCCGTGCCTCATCTAGACGGGGATACACATAATCCAGTCGATAGTTACGCCCATTGGGTTCTGTACCAGTTACGGCGATCAGATTCCCCCCTTTGTCAAATTCAAAACTAGCTTGGTGCCCTGGGGTGGCAATAAACTTATTACTACTAACAGGGTAGTAAGGATATTTTTGTTGACGTGGGCCGTTGATGTAGAGTTGATGCCCGTTGGTAGATACGTTAAAATAGAAGGCCATGGTTCTATCGCTATAATAACGACCGGTAAGACCTTGGAAAAGTGCCTCAAAATCAATTTTGTCAGCACTATCCTGCATAAAGCTGATATGTGGCTCCAAATTATCCCAATCTAGATATTGAGATTCTAGCAGCTCAGGTTTATGCAGAGTTTTTTCTTGCAGATAAAAAATATGAAGAAGCCAGCAAGTGGTTTCAAAGAGCTGAGCTGCTAGAATCTCAATATCTAGATTGGG
>JBCAWW010000337.1:0-6299 GCA_038534415.1 Bacteroidota bacterium
GAACCTACAAAACCAGTGGCGGCTACTACATCCAGATCTTGGAAGAGGAGGGCAAGTGGTTGATGCGAAGAATGGGACGCAACGACATTGAACTAGAAAAAGAAGGGGATAATCTCTGGCATGAAGTTACTGATCCAACATTCAAGCAATGGTTTAGCTTAGATGATGAAAACAATTATCAGATAACACTTTACCACACTTCTCATCAACCTTATAGTCTGCAAAAAATAGCGTCAGACATTACTGAGATTGACTTCGCTGCGGCCAATGGTCAATATCTCAACGATGAAACTGGGGGAGAGATCAAAATCAAATATCTCGAAGACGATCGATACGAGGTCAATCTCAGAGGTCGCGATCGCCAAGCCCTCATGCTCGAACCCGATAAGTTGGTCTTAAATAGCTATATCCTCGATCTTGAGCGAGATCGCGATGGCAAGGTTCAGACGGTTTTGCTTTATAGTTCGAGATTGAAAGCGGTGAGATTTGAGCTTAAATGAGATGGGGGATTTGTTACCGCTGCCCGGAACGCTTCTCCCTAGATCATTAGGTCCCGTATCCCGATTTCAGGATCGTGCCTAAGAAAAACTTAAATAAATTATCCGTCATCCCGGCCGAGAGCCGGGATCTTTTATTTTTACCGCTGCGCGAAACGCTTCTCTCTAGATCCTTCGGTCCCATATCCCGATTTCAGGATCGTGCCTCAGAAAAACTTAAATAAATTATCCCTCATCCCGGCCGAGATACGAGAGCCGGGATCTTTTATTTTTACCGCTGCGCGGAACGCTTCTCCCTAGATCCTTCGGTCCCATATCCCAATTTCAGGATCGTGCCTCAGAAAAACTTAAATAAATTATCCGTCATCCCGGCCGAGATACGAGAGCCGGGATCTTTTATTCTCACCGCTCCGCGGAACGATGCATTTCAAAAGAGACAAGCGTTCTGCGAAGCAGCCCAAAAAACACTAAGCCAACCAAAACTCCGCCTCATCCAAACTGGTCCCATAGGAGTAATTGGAATGCAGAGTATAAGTTTCGCCCGCTTTGACTTCGACGATTTCTTTGAGTTTGACGACCGTCGGGGGCATGAGGCTATCGGTACCGGTAAAATTGCAGCCTTCCACCACTTCGATCCAAGAATTGAGGTAAACCGCATTTACTTTCCCACTCAACATCGGTTGGATGGTATTTTGGCGACTGACACTCATTTCTTCCTCTCGATATAGGTCGATGGTGTTGATCAGTTGCATCGGACAAAAAATCTCCGGCAAATGACGCGTAAAAAAGACGGGATAGTGATCATGCCCATGATCGAAGTCTGCGTAGCAAAGTTGGGCCATATTGTGGATGCGCTCGGGCATCAAGACACCGCCTGCTCCCAAAAAGCTACGCGCATGCTTAAAAATTTGCACCTGAAGCTCATTGGCGCAAAAAATGCTCATCAATTCTCCGACCACAAAATCTACGGGTTCGGGTAAGGTGGTTTTGAGCGCATCGCCATGAATGAGGGTAACTTTATCGCTCCAGCCATTTTTTTCGAGCTCCGCTTTGACAAATTCGATCACATTGGGATTACTCTCGATCAAATAGGCCTTTTTGACGTGCGGCAAAAAGTGTTTGGTCAAAGCCAGCGTGCCGACCCCAATTTCGCAGACAACCTTGTCTTTGAGATTGTCATATTTGGCAAAAGCCTTGCGAAAGGCGTCCACCCGCTTATGGTCGGTTTCCATCACCTCATAATAAAAGTCGGGAAATCCATAATGCTCAGGATCAAAAGTCTGAGCGTCGAGCAGGGCGTACTTCAGTTCGTCAAATCGCTTGACGATTCCGGACATGAAGTCAAAATTGTTATTCTTACGTTTTTGGTCGGGGCTGAGTGACATCTGTAGTTGACTTTGCTATCGATTGATTGATTTGAAAGCGAATATAGCAAGCCAAGATGAGGACCGAAAAGAAGGTGTTGACATAAAAGAGATAATAGACCGGCACGATGATCAGATTGTAAAAGACCACTAAGGACAATTTGAGCGTGCAAAGCAGGAAAAATTGATGGATATGGGCGTTTAGTTTGGGTCGCTTCAGTTTTTGCCAATAAGTCGCTAGCAAAATGCCCGGAGCAGCAAAAGTCAAAAGCAAATGGAGCCTTTGCTGCAAGCGTACCAGATCGACCGAAAAATATTTGGCCAAGCCCAAGGTTTTTTCAAAAAAGATCGAGTCTTGGGTCCAAAGTCGCTTAGCATATTCCTGATACTCGCCCGGATGCGACAAAAAGAAGGATAAGCGTTCCGTGCCAAACGGAAGCCACAACAAAAACACAAACATCGCCAGCGGGATCCCTACAATGACCCAAAATTCTCTTCGCGACCGAAAAAAAATCAGATGTAGCCCATAAATCAGCAACCATGGCAAAAACGAGTAGCGGCTCAACAAACAAAGTCCAATCGCAATGCCTTCCAGCCAAGAAATCCGCTTCCATATCGCCAAGCCGAGCAAGAGATAGTAAAAAATCGAAACTCCCTCCTCTGTAAAACGAAAAAGCAAAGTTTTTTCCGTCCAGATCGCTTCCATCAAAAAATAGAGCGGCAGCAAGGGCAACAATGCCAAAAAATGACTCCGCTTAAATGAAAATAGCGGCGCAAAAATCAACAGCATGCTCCCCCCCAACAAAAATACCGTCGCCCATCGGATGTCATAGCCCAAAGCCATGGCCGGAACAAAAGGCGCCCAAAAGGCAGGCAAATATATCGGCGGCATCCCTCCCCAGATTTCTGGTATAATGTCATAGATCGGTTCGCCCCCCAAAAAACGCTCGGCTTGCTTTTCGATCACCGCCAACATGTCGGCTTTATGAAAATCTATTGGAAACTGGGCGATAATTTGCTCCGCCTTCCGCCAAAATTGCCCGAAATAATAAGCCAAACTAGCCCATATAAGCCCTTGTAAGGACACTTTAGCCCATCTAGGTATAATGCGACCCATTTTGAGCGGCCGTGTCCTAAGCAAAGGCAATAGGGCGATCCCTAAACCACAGAGCAGATAGGGTAGTGTGACCAGTGAAAGGGATTCGGGCTTGCTGAGATAGACCCAGCGAGTCGAGCAGAGCGTTTCTAAGAGACATAGCGATCCCAGTATGGTCATAGAGACCAGGGAAGGAATTCGGTACATGGAGAGATTGTTTTCAGGTATGTGCTAGTGTCAGATTACACGCGGGCTCTGCCAGAAAGGTGGGGTAGAAAGGAGGAAATTTAAAATTTTAATTTAAATGACTGATAATCAATAACTTAGTCTAAAAGTTATACATAAAGTATTGATTATCAAATATTTACAATATTTGGGTTCTTTTTTGTTTTTCACCGCTTCGCGGAACGCTTCTCCCTCAAGATCCCGCATCGCATTTCATTTGTGCGGGATGACTGGCTAGGTTTTTCATATGATGTTGTCTTGATCCCAAGCAGCGGGATCGGGGTTCAGGAAAACTTGAATAAATTATCCGCCATCCCGGTCGAGCTACGAGAGCCGGGATCTTTCCTTTTTCACCGCTTCGCGGAACGCTTCTTTTATTAGCTCTCAGATATGTTCGTTGCCCTCACATTCCGGGATGAAGGGCTAGGTTTTTCATATGCTTTTGTCTTGATCCCAAGCAGCAGGATCGGGGTTCAGGAAAACTTGAATAAATTATCCGCCATCCCGTTCGAGATACGAGAGCCGGGATCTTTTCTTTTTCACCGCGGCGCGGAACGCTTCTTTTATTAGCTCCCAGATATGTTCGTTGCCCTCACATTCCGGGATGAGGGGCTAGGTTTTTCATATGCTGTTGTCTTGATCCCAAGCAGCGGGATCGAGGCTCAGGAAAACTTGAATAAATTATTCGTCATCCCGTTCGAGATACGAGAGCCGGGATCTTTCCTTTTTCACCGCGGCGCGGAACGCTTATCCAATCTTCCACCCAGGTAGGCAAACAAAATCAAGCAAGACAAAATCGTGTTGACAAAGAAGAGATAGAAAACGGGCATCACGATGAGGTTGTAAAAAATCACCAGCGTCAGTTTGAGCATTGCCAAGGCAAAGAGACGTTCGTTCCATTTCCATTTGAGGCGTGTCCGCCAATAGGTCAAGAGGAGTAGAGCAGGAGCAGCAAAGGAAAGTCCTAAATGCATCCTGTGCTGATACCGCACTGTCTCCTGCGTGAAAAACTTTGCCAAGCCCAACGTATTGGCAAAAAACTTTTGATTGACTTCCCAGGTGTTTTCGGCAAACTTCTGGTATTGATGCGGATGGTTAAAGAAGTAATCCCACAGCTCGAAGCCATATGGAATCAAAAAGCCAAAGAGTCCGATAGCCGCTGCGGTCCCAGCCGTAATCAATGCATGGCGTCTGCTCTCAAAAAAGAAGACGTAAAAAAAGTAGATCGCTACCCAAGGCACCAAGGCAAAGCGACTCAACATGCAGAGCGCGATCGCCACTCCCACCAGCACCGGCATTCGTCTGACGACGGCAAAGCCAAGCAAAACATAGTAAAGCATTACGATACCTTCCTCCGACAATCTGATGATCGGCTCCTGGCCCGTCCACACTGACTCATACAAAAAGACCAAGGGCAGGAGCGCCAACAACACAAAGAGAGATTGATTCTGGCGCAGTGGTTTGAGAAAGCTGAGGATCAAGCCCAAGGCTACTAGCAAGAATATCAAAGTCGCCCAGCGCATATCCAGACCCGCCGCTTCAAAGGGAACAAAGGGCGCCCAAAAACCTGGCATATAAATCGGTCGCATATTGCCGTTCCAAAAGCCAGGCATAACGGCATATACATCTTCACCCGCCAGGAATCTTTGCGCCTGCTTTTGCAAGATCGGGAGCATATCCGCGTCCCCAATTGTCATCGGGTGATTGAGCAAAATCTGATGCCCAGCCTGCAATAAGAAAAATGCCAATGTCAGTGCGATGCCCCATTTAAACCAAGCGACACCTTTGCTTTGGGGAGCGGGAAGTAGAGCAGGCAGCGAGGCTTCAGTCGGTTTGATGAGCATCAACACGACGATCCCCAAGCCTGCCACAAAGTAGAGGACACTGCTCCAACTAAAGTTTGCTTGAAAAGGTGCTGCCACAAAACGCGTATTGGCTAAAACTTCCAAGAGTACGAGCCCGACTAAGATAGAAGTGAGAAGGAGGTTTTTGCGCTGAGCGGGATTGAGTTTGAGCGGAGGTATTTTCAATGCGGCTCGCTCCTGCTTTACCAGGCTAGGGGCGAGACTCCATAGTAGCGGCAGACTAGCAAAGCTCGCCAAGACGAAGAAGTGATGGAAGGGCAGCAAGTGAAAGGCGGCGTAAAAAAGGAGGCTGATTTTAAAACTCAGCAGGCCTGCATAGGGGAGATTGACTGGGCTATGCTTCGCAGAACGCTTATCCCAAAACCAAAACACCAAGGCACTACCGAGAGCCATTGCGAGACTTTGTATCCATACCAGCGCACCGAAGTGGTTAAGAGAGAAGCGTTCGGCGTAGCCGGGAGAAGACAGAAACCATACCCGCTTCTTTTCGCCCCAGTACTCAAAAGCATTGGCTAGATACGCTTGCGGGAGCTGCATAAAATAATCCCATTGCTCCCAGTCAAAGGGGACGATCAAAAACACACTTAGACTCAGACAGAGACTGATCAACAGTTGGTAAAAAGACTGTTGACCTTCATGTCGCCATATCATCAGCATCCACATCGGTAGCCACAGCACTAGGCTAGGACGGCCTAGGATGAGCATCACGATCAAGAATCCTTGGAGTCTAAAACGCCGCTGCAGCATGGCCCAAGCCAATAACAAATACCAGCCAAGACTGATACCTTCCCCAGAACCTCTAAAGAACCAAGGCCCAATTTGAAGGAGATAATAAGCCAGCCAGGCCAAGGGTAGGAGGGAAGCAATCAGCAGGAGATTGGCATAGATGCCACGCTTAGAAAACTCCCCCCACAAAAGGCCCAACCCTAATAATGGCAATAGCGCATCGAGCCATCTGATATCTATCTCAAGGAATATCGCTGGCACATAGGCCAACCATCTCCCCGCCATGTAGACAGGATAATTGCCATTCCAGATACGATCAATTTTGAAGTAGGGATCTTGGCCGATGCCGATTCGCTCAGCATGGGTGTGGGCGATATGAAGGATCTCACTATAGGTAGATGCTAAGGGTAAGCGTTCCAGCAGCGCTGAAAAGAAGAAAAGAAATCCCACGGCCAAGCACCCAAAAGAGAGAAGAGAAACAAGGCGAAGTCCTCCTTCATATCGCCCACACCCATGCTGAGCGAAT
>JBCAWW010000338.1:0-6292 GCA_038534415.1 Bacteroidota bacterium
AATACACCAAAAACAATAATGGTGTGTGGGTTTATGGTTGTATTGAAAAAGCTACTTTTTGCCTGCGCGTTTGGCTGGGGGGTTTGGCAATCCGCTGAAAAAAAACAAAAAAAAGCGACCGGACTTACGCCCGAAAAATTGCCAGAACTTACTCGCCTAACCACCAGCGTTGACGGGGCTCTTTTTTACGGCGTTTGAGTCCGAACTCAGACGAGATTGCTTTGGCGACATGAGCGACGGCTTCATCCATAGAGTCGGTGCAGAGGTATAGATTGCGGTCATCGGGTGAGATGGTGCCTTCCTCGGCCATTTGGTTGAGTAGGGCTTCGAGATGCTGATAATAATGTGTCCCAAATATGACAACCGGAAATTGTTTGATTTTGCCGGTTTGGATCAATGTCAAGGTTTCAAAAAGCTCATCCATCGTACCCGCGCCTCCCGGTACGACCACGAAAGCATAGGAATATTTGAGCAGCAGTACCTTGCGGACAAAGAAGTGCTTGAAGTCAAGGCTGACATCTAGGTAGGGATTACCGCCTTGTTCAAAAGGTAGCTCGATATTGCAGCCGACGGATTTGCCATTGGCCTCTTTGGCGCCACGATTGGCGGCTTCCATCGCACCTGGCCCACCGCCAGTCATGATGGTGAAACCTAATCTCGAGACTCTGGAGGCTAATTCTCGTGTCTGCTGATAATAAGGATTGTCTTCTTTGAAGCGGGCTGAGCCAAAGAAGGTAACACAGGGGCCAACGAAGTGCAGTTTACGAAAGCCATTCAAAAACTGGCGCGCAACGCTAAATATGTAGCGAAGTTCGTTGGTGCGCCTTTGGGGACCGGAAAGAAAAAATTCTTCCGAACGTCTAGCTAGTTTGTCGGCTGGGGGGAGTTCATTACTCATAGCCTCAACTTAGCATTTTTAGGGGCAAAATATGTCTGCTAAAAGAAAGTTAGCGAGTAGGCAATTGTACAGCGGGACGCTCAGCTGGCGTATAAGAATTATCTGCTTTGGGTTTTTGCAGGGAATGGCGCAAACCCATGAAAAGGCTAAGGACAGTGGCCAGGAAAAAAGTAGACCAGAACAAGATGATGATAGTATTAAGAACGGTATCCATTGGGGCAAGAGGTATAGTTATCTTATTATTAAATTACATAGATTCAACAATTATTGCAAGTTTCTTACATCAAGTGGTGATTACTGCTGCGCAGAACGATTGCCCTCCTGCTTCAATGGGAGGCCTTGTTGTGCTTTTTTTACTAGAAAACCGCTGAATTCTTACTATCTTTTCGTCTCAAAAAAAGATTGTCATGACAAAGTTTCCCGTACTCAATTTCAATAAATGGATCGAAGAAAATCGTCATCTCCTTAAGCCACCCGTAGGCAATAAAGTGGTATATGAAGAGACTGAAGACTTTATTGTGATGGTAGTCGGCGGTCCAAACGCGAGAACGGATTATCACTATAATGAGACTGAGGAATTTTTTTATATGATTGAGGGCGATATGGTCCTCAAGATACAGGATGAAGGTAAGGCGGTAGATGTGCCGATCAAGGAAGGTGAAATCTTTTTGCTACCTCCAAAGGTGCCGCATTCTCCTCAGCGTAGCGCTGGTAGCGTGGGGCTCGTGATCGAGCGCAAGCGCAACGATAGTCATACCGACGGCCTAATGTGGTTTTGTGAAAACTGTAATCACAAACTATATGAGGAGTATTTTCCCATGAAGGATATCATGACTCAAATGCAGGGAGTGTTTGAAAAATATTATGCCTCCGAAGAGGCCCGGACCTGCGACAATTGTGGTACGGTGATGGCGCGGAAATAAATCGCTTTAGGGCTCTCCAAATAGCTCAACCAAGGTGTCGTATAAAACATGAATATCAACTGGCTTAGTGATAAAGCCGTCCATCCCTAATGCCTTGACCTCTGATTGGGTTTCTTCAAAAGCATCTGCTGATAAGGCGATGATGGGTACGTGATGATCCATCACAGGCGAATCCAAGGCTCTAATAATCCGAGTCGCTTCCCAGCCATCCATCACGGGCATATGGAGATCCATAAAGACGATATCAAAAGTTTGCTTGGATAGTTTCGAAATTGCCTCCTTGCCGTTGACGGCAAACTCTACGGGAATATTTTTCCGGCGAAAAACGTGCTTCATAAAGACTCGATTGACGGCAATGTCTTCGACAACGAGAACTTTGATCTCCTTGAGCTTGATTTGCTCATGGCCATGACTTTTTCTTTTCTTTTCGAGCTTGATTTCTTCGGATACCTCAAAAGGCAGTTCAATGGTAAAGCAGGTGCCGGCATTCATCTCGCTTTGGATCGAAATCTTACCACCTTGTAGTTCTACCAAGCTTTTCGTAATCGCCAAGCCTAGCCCCGTACCTCCATATAGGCGGGTAGTGCTATTGTTGGCTTGTGTAAAGCTCTCAAAAATGCGGGCCTGCTTGCTTTGGGGAATCCCAATACCGGAATCAATGACATCGATTTTGAGCAAATAGCTTTTCTCTGCTTGCTGCTCCGCTCGCACTTTCAGCCTGATCTCTCCCTTTTCGGTAAACTTAAAGGCGTTGCCGAGGAGATTGACCAGTATTTGGTTGAGCTTGACTTGATCGCCGATGAGATTGAGGGGGACCTCAGGCTTGCAGTCGATCACAAACTTGAGATTCTTGTCGTCTGCTTTGTGCTGAAAAATATCTTTGAGACCATCGAGCAACCGATCTAAACGAAAAGCGATCTTTTCGAGAGTCAATTTGCCTGCTTCTATCTTGGAGAAGTCCAGTATCTCGTTGATGATCTTTAGCAGATTTTCGGCCGAGTACTTGATTGAGCTTGCATGATCTTTTGCCAATTCATCTTTGCTGTCCTCTCTGATGAGCTCTATCATCCCCATGATCGCGTTGAGTGGGGTACGGATCTCATGGCTCATATTGGACAAAAACTGAGACTTGGCGATAGTCGCAGCCTCTGCTTTTTCCTTAGCTAGTTCCAAGGCTTTTCTCGATCGCTCGATTTCCTCAGTACGAGCTAATATCTTGTCTTCCAGCGACTCGTTGAGTTGAGTCAACTTTTGGTTGGTCAAATAAAGCTCTAGCGATTTCTCTTCCATTATCGCCTCGGCTGCTTTACGCGCCTTCCTCTCTCGTCGAAGGATGTTTTTGAGTACCTCTGGAGAATCCATTGGTTAGACCTTTGTAAGCAAAAACTTCACTTCGGTTTTATCAGCTTTTAAATCTTCGCGACTAATATTGACCTCTTCGTCAAAGTGCTTGATGCATCCCTCTATAAGCCCTTGGGCAAAGTCCGCAAAACCTCTTTCGGATTTGTAGACCATGCTCATTTCCTGTTCGGAATTTTGTTGTACTTCAAAAGATGGTAACTCCGCATCAGGATATAGTTTTCTTACCTCGATGTGAATGTAGTTTTCGATAGAACTAAGAAAAGTAAAGCTATCTTTCACTCCTTCAAAAAAGTGCCCATAACCTGCGGCAAAGCGAGTAAAAAGGTGACGGCCAAAGGCGACAAGTAGCTGTGGGACCGTCAATTCAGTTTCCTTGCTGAGGTTGACTACCAAAGAGACCATTTCTTGATGATGGTAGGTGCCTACGGCAGTGTAAACGCCTCCTGAGGCGAGATCGGCGTTTGTAATGATTTTGTCTGCTGTACTAAAGCCAAATTGATCTTCGACCATTTCCAAAAACTCGGTAAATACCATTCCTTTCATGGAGCTGTGAATTAATTATGCTGAACTCAAATTCCACAGACGGAAATGGATTTCCTAGTCATTATTTGGCGATTTATTGCATTACTTATCCGCTACCGAAAGCGCATAAACTGCAAAAGAAGCAAGCCAATGCTCTCCTTCATAACTGCCACTAGCGATATTGGGGAGAGTCGTATTGATATGGTCTTTGGCTTGGGCCAGTAACCATTTACGCGAGGGAGCGTTCGCTGGAAGCGCCTCTGCAATCTGCTGCATACACCAGGCACGGCTAAGATTGAGTCCATCGAGATGGACAAGCTTCCCATCGCTACGATCAGACACAGTAGCGGGAGCTTGGATGCTTAGGGGAGGATTGTCGGGGATGCCGGGCAAAAAGTTTTGCAACCAACTGACATACTCATCTTGCGGTAAAATACGCCACATGAGATCCGCTTCCTCTAAGCAAGGCGAAAGAAAGTCCGAGCCTCCTGGCTCATAGTTCAAGGGACAGTTTTGATCCTTGGCATAAAACCGTAGGGCAGTGCCTTCGATCAATTGTTGCAGGGCGATGTTTTCGGTATTGACGGCATAGTCGTAGGCAAAGCTCAAGCCAAAAGCAGTATTGGGGTGCTCACCGCTCCGAATCGGATAATTAAGTCTCGGTAGGAAATTGAGGTATCGGGTTACGATTTCGTCAGCCAAGGGCTGGAGATTAGTGGCCCATTGCTGACCTTGGGTATCCTCCCAGCTTTGGAGCTCATCAGCGAGTTTGAGCAGCCAAGCCCAACCATAAGTACGCTCAAATGACTTGCGATTGGGCTGATGTAGATAACTGACTTCGATGGCAATATTGTCCGCAGTGAGGTTCGCGGCTAGTTTTTGTCTGATCTCATTGGCCTCCGGCATGTCGGGAAAGCGCTTGAGCAAACTGACCAGCATCCAATGCCCATGCACCGAGCTATGCCAATCAAAGCAGCCATAAAATGCGGGGTGCAAAGCACTTGGACTCTGGACCTCGCTGGAGTCATTCATTACGTGGCTGAGTTTATTGGGGTACTCTTGATCCACACATTTGAGGGCCAGTTTCGCAAAGTGCGAAGCGCCCGCCTGTGTCAATGATAAGAGACCATTATGAGGGTCTTCTTTCAAAAAGGGCATCTTTTGGTTTTGGGCATTGCTACAAGCGATGAAGCTCATAAATAAACAAAGACAAATCAGAAGGCTAGCAAATCGGATCATATTGTAGAGTTGTTAAAGCAATATAATACCCAATCATTCTACTGCCCAATCCTACTTCTCTACTTGGACTTTTCACACTCGGCCTTGGCCCTTCTTCATGGATCGCTAGATTCCCCTTGCATTTGTCCCTTAATTGCAAAAACTTGCAAGCTGACTTATGAAAAGCCGCAACTACATCTCACTGGGAGTTTTGATTGTGTTGGCATATCTCATGCTACGCATCGCCAATCTTTATCCGCGTTGGCAAAATACGGGAGGCGAAGCCACCGTGAGCTGGGATGTATTTGGCTATTATCTATACCTGCCCGCGGCCTTTATTTATGATGACTTGGCGACCTTATCGTTCCGCGAAGAGGTCATGCAAAAATATCAACCCGCCGGCGACTTTCACCACTCTACGGTACAAGAAGATGGGCGACACGTGCTCAAATACCCGATTGGGATGGCCGTGCTCTACCTGCCTTTTTTCCTTATCGCCCACTTTTTGGCCAGTATAACGGATTATGCGGCAGATGGCTTTTCCTGGCCTTATCAGTTTATGCTTTCGATGGGGAGCATGATCTATGCCGTGATTGGCTTGGCCCTATTGCGTCGCTTTTTGCTGCGCTATTTTGTCGATTTTATCGTGGCCGTGGTCTTGGTGATCATCGTTTTGGGAACCAACTACCTCAACTATACGGCTTTTGATGGCGCCATGCCTCACAACGCCTTGTTTAGTCTTTATGCTTTGTTACTGCTACTCGCAGAACGCTACCACGCTACTCCTAAGCCGCTTACTGCACTCGGCCTTGGTCTGCTGATTGGGTTGATGACGATCATTCGGCCCATTGAGTTGATCAGTATTTTGGTGCCTTTGCTATGGGGTGTTTACAACAAAGAAAGCTTCCTCGCCAAATGGCGATTGATCCGCGAAAACTGGACGCATATTGGGCTTTTGGTCTTGGGTATGTTCCTGATGGGCCTGATCCAGATGGGATATTGGAAGGCCTTTAGCGGGAGTTGGCTCTACTATAGCTATGGCGATTTTGGCTTTGATTGGCGCAGTCCTCACCTCTGGGATGGCTTGGTGAGCTTTCGCAAAGGTTGGCTCATCTATACGCCGGTGATGATTTTGGCACTGATAGGTTTTGTGCCTTTGTATCGCCGCTTACGCGAACGCTTCTCCATGGTCGCCGTTCTCTTTGCGATCACCTTTTATATTGTCTTTGCCTGGGAAGTCTGGTGGTATGGTGGGAGTTTTGGCGCCCGTCCTTTGGTCCAATCTTATGCACTGCTGAGTTTGCCGATTGCGGCCTTGCTAAGTGCGGCTTGGGAGCGCAAAAGCAAAGTATGGGCCATCGTGCTTGGC
>JBCAWW010000339.1:0-6292 GCA_038534415.1 Bacteroidota bacterium
TAGGGCTTTAATAAAGCCCTATCAGTTTTTGGAAGGGGATACGCTGAGTCCTTCACTAAGTCCAGAGCGAGGTGCATTATTTATTGCTTTGGTTAATAGTAATTTGGATTCGTTGACAAGAGTAGCCCTCTTAAATAAGATGACTTTAGCTAATGCGGATCTAAGGAAAGGGGAATTTATTGGTGTTGATTTAGCCATGTTTGAATTGAGTTATGCCGAATTGAGTTATGCCGATTTGGATTTTGCCGATTTGAGCTTTACTAATTTGAGTTATGCCAATTTAAGGGGGGCCAAATTGTTCGCTGCCGATTTGAGGAGTGCCGATTTGTGCGGTGCCGATTTGAGCGGTGCTAATTTGAGAAGTGCCTATTTGAGGATAGCTGATAAGGCAGGGCAAGGGGGCGTAATTTACGAGACGATGAAAGGGACTAAATTAACAGGAGCTAAAGTATATCTTAGTAAAAGGGAAAGTTTAAGTAAGGTATTAACTGAAGAGCAGTTAAACTCTATTGATTGGGTTGATGATCTAGAGCCTTAATCATTTAAAAAGGCCGCCCCATCTAGGACGACCCGCTTTAAAAATGCACACTTAACGTTTCCTGATCCATCTAAAATGGTACTTCTATGTCCCATATATCCTTAACCTTTTCCGGGTTAATCGCTGAAGTGAAATGGATTTCCATTTGATCGACTTGCGGTTTCATGATCCCATCCCTTGGCCCTAGTTTGTTGATGTAAAACTGTTCGAGATTGGCGGCATTGAGACAAGACCTGGTAAGGATAATCATCACCTCGTATTTATCCGCATCTCTATACTCAGCCCGATACTGGCTAGACTTGCGCCAATCCTGAAAATGGCGATATAGCGTTTTGTAAAGCTGTGAAGCTGAATAACCTACATAGAGGATCTTCTTGGTCTTCTTGCTGCGAATGATATAAACACCGCACTGCGCTTTGGTAATAAAGGGGAGGGTGGTTTTACGAATGAGCTTACCCTTCTTGTTCTTTCGCTTCAGATATGGAGAGAACCAAGCCGAATACCGAATCGAAAGGTTTTGCTTTCGGGCATTCTTGATGGTTTTCTTCTTTAGTTTTCGCTTAATCATGGTTTTTTGGGGACATCCATTTGAAGAACGGTTTCGGTTTTGTAGAATTCTTTGACTGAATCTCTAATTGAGAATCCGTAAAGGAATTGTCAATCTCTGCCTGTACCATCTTGATAAAACTACCTGGCTTTACAGATTGGGACCTGTCAATGACAGCAACCGTCCTACCAATCACTTTGGCAAGCGAGCTGATTTTTGGCTGCTCTTGACCGGATTCTTCCGCTGAGATTTTTAAAGGAAATGTGTCTTTGTCTTTTTTAAATTTTGCAATTATGAGGATTTTTAATTGTCTGCTTTTCATTGCGAGGGCACTCTTTGTAGCTCGAAATACTTGATCTAGCTAAAGGCTAGGAGGAAAGTAGAAAGTGTATTTTGGCCGAAAAGCTTTTCTCACTTAGTTTATAAAAAGGGAAAAGCGTTAAAAAAAATCTTATCAATTAAGTAAGCGGTTATCCGCTACCTACTCTGCGAATGAGGGCGACTATCATTGCTAGCACGATCAAGGCCAGAATTGCAATGATGATTTGTTGGCTTTGCTCTTGGGCTTTACGCTGGGCAAGTATCTGGTCATTGAGTGCAATTTGGCTGGAAGCTTCAGCTAATTTTACCTGTTGACTTCCCCCTACCATGGAACTGAGGGAAGTCATAATAGTGGCCAAAGACTTGGCAACGATGGATACGGGATCTACTGCCATAATGAATGAATGAAAGGATAAAGGTTATGCCCTGGGCAGGTGGTGTTACCCAGATCACGATGACCCACGATATTAAAATCGCGTGCTAAGAGGCTAGAAAGATGAGAGAGTAGTTTTTTAAGACTCGATAATTGTGCTCTTGTCGGTTGGGTTTGGTTGAAGTTGCCAGAAAGCGAAATCCCGATCGTATATGAGTTATGTCCTGCTACATGGTAAGAGACATTGGTAAGCGGATTGGTTTGCTTGACTGCGCCATCTTTTTCAATTACGTAGTGATATCCAATGCCAGGCCATGAATTGGATTCAACGTGATAGAAGGCATATTCCCAAGCCGTCTGTCCCTCTACGCCAGAATGATGAATGACTACCGTTTGAATGGCGGCTAATGACCTGGTTTGATATTGGCCGTTTTTTGGCAGTAGATCAGAAATATCATCTATTTGTAGCCTGTTGGCCGCAATGAGTCTTTGAGCAATGAGGGTAAGGATCAATATCACTGCTAAGAGGATCAATATTTTCACTCTCTTTTTCATTAGCAAGGATTTTTGGGGTGCTCGATCTCCAATAGGCTTACAAAGCGAGCGCCAGTAAGCTCGATAAGGGCAGCCTCAGTTCTCCGACCAAACCGACCATTAACTGGAATGCAGTTATCAGCAATCCGGTTGATCCATTCCTGAAGCAAACAGACTTCAGAACCCGTTGCGCCCAATCCAAGTGTTTTGCTACAATCCAGCTCTCCATAATCAGAGAGACATCGGCCTGATTTTCTGCAAGAATGTCTAAAAGCGTAGACCGTGGCCACTAGCACCAAAATGGACGCTACTGCAGCAATGATGATGTAAAGGGTTTGGTTCATCGGAAAATCATATAAAGGCCCAAAAGACAAATCATAATCCCTAAGCCCATTATTATAGGCTTGTAATTAGCAGTTGGCTCCTGGATCAGTTCTTCAAATACGGCTGCTTCAGTACCGCCTTGGTACTCGGTTTGTACCATAGCAGGTAAGCTATCCCACCACTCACGTGCATCCACCGGCCCACTAGGAGAATTACAAGCCGTGGTACAGGCCCGTTTTATCTCTTTATTCCAGCCAAACTCCGCTCGACACGTTTTTTGACATTCGTTTTTTCGTCTGAAGCTTTGGAAAAGGTTCATTGCTGTTTCTTGAGGTATACACGCATTTGAGCGACTAGCTTATCCATGATCGGAACGAGTTTTTCCAAATGCTTTTGGGGTAGATAGACCACATTATCGTATTTGGGTTTGTGGAGCAACCTATTCTGAAGGCCTTTTTGCTTCAGCTTAAACTGAATGTATTGCTCGAAAAAACGGGCAAAGAGTTCGTTTCTCCGGTAGTAGTAATTGGATTTGATTTTCTTCTCTTTCAGCAAGGCTCTTAACTCCGAATAGTATCTACTCTGTTTGGTATCCGTCTCCCAAATGATATTGTGAATCAGCTTTTCGGTATAGCCTCGAAGTGTCTTTTTCTTCATTAGTTCATGATCAGGCCTAGTCCTTACGGATCTGCCACCCGTTAGGGCAAAGTGTTCGGCGTCCTGGTCAACAAAGCCCCCAAAGAAGTAATCGAGTGCATGGCCGTATTCATGGGCGAGTGAACCCACCCCTCCCATTCTAAGAAATCGAACGACCTTGGGATACTTTTTTAGAAAGGGGTTGTAGTGCATTGCCTTTGGCCCTGGATTATCGCTATACCTGGTCAGGTTGATCGCAAAGGTATGCGGCTCAAAATGCGCACTGGCTGAGGATTTGCCTCGGGCACCGATCGCTAAAGAGACCATTCCTTGAAGTCCCATTTGAGGGGTAGGAAACTGAAGGACTGAGCGCATATCATAAAGGGCGATCCCTGAGCCACAAACATAATTCATGCGGTCCTCATTGGTCAGCCAGTTCCCAAACTCCCAAGCCCTAAGCCCAAAGTAATCCATCAAATAGGCATGGTCCCAAAAATGGAAGGACTTAGGGAGTTTGCCTTTTCCTTTTCTAAAGCGGGGGAATAGCGGTACGATTTCTGACCAGTACCATTCCTCAACCAATCGACCGCCAGCCGGTACTCGGCCAATGTCTTGGTACTTAATGAAAGGATAAAAAAGGGTGCTCCCTTCTTTTACTTTTTCCGCGTAGGCTTTGGCTGGGTGCGACTTCCCTTTTTTGAGGAAACGGTCTTGGATAATCTCCGCTTGGGTCCTCGCACCGGAGCGCGCAACACGCTTTCGCCTTTTTTGAGTTTTGCGATGGGTTGTTTCATTTTGCTTGCTTCTTTTCATTTTTCAAGGAGTTCTTTTGGAACCATTGAATGATGGTTAGGACAGCCAGAAATATCCCTAGGAGTAGAGAGATAATCTTTAGAATAGACTCGACCTGACTAAAACCGAGAGATATGGAAAGATTTAGGATAGATCCAACAAAGGGGCGATTACCAAACCAGTGATTAAGGGACATTATTTCAAAAGGAGTTAAAACCGAAAGGACCAGCGAAGTTTTGAGCTTCGCTGGCTTGAATCACACAATTATCAAAGATGCAGCACTAGAACTGGTGGCCCTCTAAATTTTTGCCGCCGCGCTTGCCGGTTTTGATAGACTCGCTGGCGATATCTTTTCTTTTTGGATGGAGCTAGTAGGCTATGATAAATGTTTGCATTACTAGGCCAACCGACATCAAAAACGGAGCTACGATAGCTACTTTTAGTAAAGTGATCAAAATTGGCGCTACTCGATGTATCAAGCTGAATCCCTATTGACCTTTTGGGCGCTGGGAGATCCAAGACACTACCAATCTGAATAGATGGGATTGCCTTGTCTATGCTGAAGATAGAGTATCCAACATTTGGTGGGCTTTCTTCAGGAATCAAAGGAAAGGCTTGGATAGAAAGGGTGCTAAATAGCACCAGCATAGAAAAAAGAATGTACTTTTTCATTGGTATAGAGAATTAAGAATAACGAATTGGGCGCGGAGCAGGAACACTGGCGCCATACTTAGTGGCGTTTGCAGTACCACCACTTACGCGGTAATCTTTATTGGCTTCATCGAGATAGGTTGGTGTACCAATAGCATCTCTTAGACAAAGCCCGTAATTGGTCAATGCGCTTTGGTTGGTATCATAGTAGAATGAAAGTGATCCAGACCAATCGCCTACATGGTAATTGTCATCGACACTCGGACGGATGGCATTTACCCCAGGATCATGGACATGGACATTACCCCAGGCACCAGGGCGAACCTGGAAGAGGTTGCCATGAGCGGCGCAATCCTCAGCCGTAGTTGTGGCGCTAAAGTTTGGCTCTTGGATCGTTCTTTGCCCACCTCCTACAAAGAGGCAGCAAGTAGCACCCAAGGTCGTACAATGGCCTACTAAGCCTTTATTTGTGGACGAAAGGAAGGTTCTGAGCGTAATAGAATTATTGGTTTGACTATCGTTGAGGTAGAAAAAATCATTAAAACCAACATCCACAATATTGCGGTTATCTACTCCCCAGGCACCAGCTGAAGTCTGCCATTCCTTGGGACCAATTTCAGTGTAAACACCAAATGCAAGATCCTCGAAGAAACATTCCTCATGGATATTGTTTTCTCCTGGTACATCGTACCAAGCACCCATGCCCAAGTTTTTGAGGTAAAAGCCAGGGAAGGTATTAGAAATGCGTGGTCCTACGTAGGTTCTGCGTTCATGCCAATGTGATTGAGCAGGGATACGCTTTAGGCCTAAGTGGTTGGCTGGGAAATACTGACCAACGTTAAGTGCGCTAAAGGTCATATTCTGCATCAATGCATACATCTTCGGGTGAGCAGAATCACCAACCCATCCCAATTCAGGTCCGGTATTTTGCTGAAGCATACCGATTGCCTGAGCACCATCGATCACACAATTATCAACTAGGGATTCAGTAGAGAAATGGCCAAGGCCTCTCCAATCACCAGCAAGAATGGCACAGTTCTTTATTTGCCAACCCGTTCGCCCCGTTTCCAAAACGCTTTGTTTGCCACCGAAAAGAGCGGAATAGTTACAATGTGCGAAGGTGAGGTTTTCGATCACCCAATAATTGCGCAAAACGTCTTGGCCGTTGACTTTATCAATACCAGATAGACAACCGGTACCAAATGCGATTTCAAAATTATATGGACTAGGATCTACCCCGCCAGGGAGATAAACCCAAATTTTTCCGTTTGCCCGGTCCCAATAGAAGGTTTGTTCCTCCATATTGGCGTTATTCATATCTAGGAGGGTATTGTTCCAGTTGCCATATCCCAAAACGCTCGCATCTAAATCTTCATCACGGGAAGGACGACCGGCTTGACGCAGGGGTAGATCCCCACACCAAAGCGAATTAGCCTTGTAGTTGGGAAGACCTGAGATAAGGTATTCCGCAGGAATAGGGATACTATATTTCCCCGATCCCTCAGAAGTCCAAGAACCTGATAGAACCAAGGCAGAGCGAACACTATCCACTTCAGGCCCATTGAGGCCATAGATA
>JBCAWW010000340.1:0-6280 GCA_038534415.1 Bacteroidota bacterium
GGGGGTGGGTATGGTATTGTCGCCATAGCAAGCTATGCGTTTCCTCTGGCTAGCTTTTTACTCATTACTGATAATCCCTACTAGCCAGCTACTAGCTGAGACTAGGCCCAATATCTTATGGATTACAGTCGAGGATATGAGTCCTCGCTTGGCTTGCTATGGCGACAATACCATACCCACCCCCAATATTGATCGTCTCGCAGCCCAAGGCCAACGTTATACCCAAGCCTATGCTCCATATGGGGTATGTGCCCCAGCACGTCATAGCTTGATCATGGGTATGTATCCAAGCACAACAGGGGCGATGCATATGCGCACTTGGAAGCGAACTTCTGCAATTGCCCAAATCACAGATTCGGCCTTATTGGCCATTCCGACCTATGAGGCTACTCCGCCATCAGAAGCGCGCTGTTTTAGCGAATTTTTGAGGATGAAGGGCTACTATTGTACCAATAATTCAAAGACAGACTATCAGTTTAGACCGCCCATCACTGCCTGGGACGAAAGCAGCAAACAAGCTCATTGGCGCAATAGGCCTGATCCGGATCAGCCTTTCTTTGCAGTAATGAACAATACCATCCCGCACGAAAGTGGCATCCACAAAGTCCGCTCTCCTCGGGTGGTTGATCCTAGCAAAATCAAAGTCCCCCCCTACTATCCGGACACCAAAACGGTGCGAGAAGATATCGCCCGGCATTATGACAATATATATGCGATGGACCAATGGGTAGGACAGATACTCCAAGAGTTGGAGGAGGATGGCCTGCTAGAAAACACCATCATCTTCTTTTTTAGTGATCATGGCGATGGCTTGCCACGGGCAAAGCGATGGGTGTATGATTCGGGGATCAAGGTCCCCTTGATCGTGCGTTGGCCGCAGGCAAGAGATGCCGGCACAACCATAGATCGCTTGGTGAGTTTCGTAGACTTTGCCCCAACCGTGCTGTCCTTAGCCGAAATTCCCATCCCTGATTATATGGAAGGGAAAGCCTTTTTAGGACCTCAGACCAAGCAAGCGAGGGAGTATATTTACGCTTTTAGAGATCGCATGGATCCTGCTATAGAGACGATAAGAGCGGTGCGGGACAAGCGCTATAAGTACATCCGTAATTATCGCCCAGATTTGCCCTACATCAGTTTTCTTCCCTATCGAGATCGCGCTGCGATGATGCGGGAGATTCTCCACTTAGATAGTACAGGGCAGCTGGGTCCACACCAATGGCAGTTTTGGGCAAAGTCCAAACCGTTAGAGGAGCTCTATGATCTTGAAAACGATCCGCATGAAATACACAATTTGGCTGCCAATCCTCTTTATTTCCCTATCCGGGAACGCTTAGCCAGCGCCCTTGCCGATTGGCAAAGCACCCATACTGATTTGGGCTTCATGCCTGAGACTGAGCTAATCAAACACTTGTGGCCACCGGACGGTATCCAAGCCCAAACAGCGGCCCCCCATATCCACTTGGCAGGAGACTCTATTGAGATTTCGTGCCAAAGCCCTGGCGCCTCCATTGCCTATCGCATCAACGATGAAAGTCGTTGGCGACTGTACTGGAGAAGCGTTCCGCGCAGCGGCATCCAAAAAATAGAAAGTAAAGCCATACGGCTCGGGTGGCAAGAAAGCCCAAGTGCGTATTACCCATAAAAAAAACTCCCATCCGGGCAGGATTAGGAGTTTAATTTGGGCGTTTGGTGTTTAAAAGGGCGAAAAGAACGTGGGCGTAAAAATGGCTAAAAGGGCGTTAAAAAGCTGTGTTTGTTTGCGTTGTTATGCTTTATGTTACGCCTTTTCGGCACAAATAGATACGTCCCAATGGACAAGCGTGTCGTCCTACTGTACACCTCCCCCTTTTGAATGAGCAAACGCGTTAGTTTTGCTGATCGTTCTTAGATTGCATGCTCTCATCTTCCATCGCCGAAAAGCGGATGATCGCAGAAAACACAAATCCAACGCCCATACCGATAAATATTCCAGCATTAAACTCCTTAAAAAAATATCCGAGCCCCATACCAACAAACATACATCCCGTGAAGGCCATACCAGCAATTTTGTTCTTATTCATGACTATGTGATTTTTATGAGATACACCCTTATATACGCGAATAAGAGCAGCTAGCCAGCTTTACTTGACCAATGGCAGCAGATAATTGATGGGCGGAAGGGTATCTTTGGCGAAGGGTTGAATTAAGGAATCAGCAAGCAGTATTAATTACAGATCCATAAACCTATATGAAAACAAAAAACATCCTCCTCCTTTTAGTCGCCTGCTGTATCATGAGCAGCGCTTGTGAAAAGAACAAACTGCGTCAAATCAACAATTGCTGCGAGGAAAGTGGACTTAGACTCGAATCAGGCACTCGCTACGTCCATATCAACAGCGCCTTCACCCCAAATGGCGACGGCTTCAATGACCTCATGGCAGTTTTTACCAATGCTAGCCCTGCGATCAGCAGCTATCGTTTGGTGATCCGCGGCCTTGGACTCACTCTCTTTGAAACCACAGATATCAATAACTATTGGACCGGCGCGATCAATGTCGGCAGTGAAGACCCTGTTCAGGGAGATGCTTTGCCAGTAGTAAGAGCCGGGGAATACAAATTCAGCGTCGAAGTAGAGTTTACTGACGGGACCTTGCTAGAGGGCGAAAGTAACATTTGTGTCTATCAGACTTGTGAGGTAGGAGGGAGCGATTTGTTACTTCCAGACAATTGTACCTTCCCAGATCAGTTCAATGTGGCTGAGGGCACCAATACCTTTGCGACTCGAGAGGTCGATTGTAATTAGGATGACCGCTGCGCGGAACGCTAATCCTCTTCTTCCACAGGCAGCATCACTACTTTGACCTGGTTGATACGATTATTGCTGACCGATTCGACATGCATCTCAAAATGCCGGTATTGGATCATTTCGCCCTCTTCGGGGATCTTACCATGAATCTCGAGGATAAGTCCTCCTAAACTATCGCTATCGCCGCGAGCGTCTTCAAAAGTCTCGTCAGGCAGGTCTAATATCTTTTTTAAATCATCTAGTCCGAGGCGACCTTCAAATATGTAGGTGTCCTCGGATTTTTTGGTATAGACCCAATCTTCACTATCAAACTCGTCATTGATCTCCCCAAAGATTTCTTCAATGATATCTTCGAGGGTAACAACCCCAGCAGTACCGCCAAATTCGTCCACTACTACGGCCATATGCAAGTGGGCTGCCTTAAACTCTTCGAGCAAGACATTGATCTTTTTGCTTTCTGGCACAAAATGCACCTCTCGTAGCAGTTCAGCCATATTGAGTTGCGGGGCTTCTTCACGAATAAATGGCAAGAGGTCCTTGATATGAAGAATCCCCCTGACATTATCGAGACTTTCCTCATAGACGGGCAGTCGGGAGTAGCTGTTTTCGTTGATCAATTGGATGAGTTCATCCAAAGGGGTGCTGATATCGACCGCTATTACATCAACCCTTGCGCGCATAATTCGCTTTACGGCGATATGGTTAAAATTGACGATTCCTTGCAGGATTTCCTTTTCATCGGAGTCCTCAATATCGTGTGAGGTAAGATGAATCGCTTGCTTCAGGTCTTCCAGCGAGGTTGTCTCTTTGAGCTGTACCCGCTTATCGATAAAGTTGGTGCCTTTTACCAATACATTGGCCAGCGGGTGAAAAAACCATTTTAACATACTTAAGGGCCTCGCGAGTAGACTCACCAAGCGGAGGCGGTTACGCGTGAAATAGACCTTAGGTACAATCTCACCAAATAGCAGGATGATACTGGTAATCACCACTACGTTTAGGATGGCCTCCATCTGGCTAGACCATTGATAGACCTCGGTGAAGCGTCTCAGTATGAAAGCCCCGATCAAGATAGAGGCTACATTTGCAAAATTGTTGGTGATAAGGATGGTCGCGAGCAGTCGTTTATGATCATAGATCAAATTCCACACTCTTTTGGAGTTGGGAGTGTCTTTTTGCTTGAATTCGTCGATTTCAGACTTAGTAAGCGAAAAGAAGGCCGATTCTGCTCCTGATACCAAAAATGAACAGATCAGTAGTATCAAAAACAAAGCGAACTGTAATATCAGGTCCGGCCAAAGCGACTGTAAAAGCATAAAGGAACCAAATAAATTCCCCGGCTCAGGATCCACAAGCTATAGATTAATTGAAACAATATGTGACAAAAAATGTCACGATCCACGCCCAAATATACTCTAAATAAAATTTATAGTTCCCTTATTGTCAAGGAAAAAGCTTGCTTATCTCGATTGAGGGACTAAAAAGGAAGATCGTCCGAATCTTCTTGCTTGGCCGCCGCTTCAACAGGGGGTTTGGGAGTGCTTTCAGAGGCAGCGGTATTGCTTGGCGGACTAGGATTAGCAGGCGTGTTTATTTGCGTGGTTTGCGCTGTGTTAGTGGGAGATTGGGGCCTACCATCAAGCAAGATCAGTTTTCGCCCTTCTACCTCAGTTACGTAGCGCGTCTCGTTTTCGGCAGTTGTATAAGAACGAGTCGTTATTCGGCCCTCTACGCAGATTGTCGAACCTTTGCGGCAATACTTGCCAAGGATTTCGGCCTGCGCACGCCAGAATACTACATTGATCCAATTGGTGCGGTCAACATTATTGCCATTAGAGTCGCGATAAGACTCCGTACAAGCCAATGCAATATTACAGACCGCCACCCCTTTATCTGTATAGCGAAGATCAGGATCACGTCCCAAATTCCCGATAAGGGTTACTTGATTTAAGCCGTACTTTGCCATAATTGCTACTTAATATTGCAAATAATCCAAAATAATTAGCACAAATATACAAAAAACGGTTTCCTTCTCAAAATTTTAGACAGCCAGTAAGCTACTGTAGTCGTTCAATCATCTCATCATAATCTTTGACCCATTCAGGATGAGTGGTCCAGCGCACACTTTGTCCATCCCCCCCTTTGCGAGGCACAATATGAAAATGGATATGAAAGACATCTTGCTGGGCTTCGGCTCCAGAACTATTGATGATTTGTAGGTTTTTGATCCCGAGTTTTTCTTCGTAGAGCTTGGCTACGCGGCGGCTAAGCGCAATGACGGATTGGAGTTCAGCCTCAGGAATATCAAAGATATCGCGATAATGCTTTTTGGGGATGATGAGGGTGTGATAGCGACTCGCAGGGTGAATGTCCAAAAAGGCATAAGCATCTTCACTTTCCATGACCTGCCAAGAAGGAGCCTCCCCCCTTACGATTTTACAAAAAATACAGTTATCCATGACTTAGGGCGTATCGAGGTAGCGATCAAATATTTTTAGTACCGCCTTGGCGAACGCGTAGTCGTCTATTGCTGCTGCTGAGATAAACTTGCCTTCAGCCCATTGAGGGGAGCGTTCGCGTATAAGCGTAAAAAGCTGAATATGCATATCAAAATGGGTAAAAACATGCTTCAGTCCCCCAATATAAGCTGCACCAGCTTCCTCTTCTTCTTTCGCATCCCAAGCGTTTTTATCTATTTCTCGGTTGGGGATTTCCCATAAGCCGCCCCATAGTCCTTTAGCCGGGCGTTGCCGAACGATTATCTCCTTTGCCTCATTTTGAATCAAATAGAAATGATAATAGCGGCTTTTACGCTTGAGCTTTTTGGCTTTGGTTGGCAATAAATGGACACTCCCTTGTTTATAGCCCTCACAATAAGACATTAAAGGACAGATAAGACAGCCGGGCTTGCTTGGCGTACATACCGTAGAACCGATGTCCATAATCCCCTGATTGAAAGGAGATGAGTTGACAGGCGCGACCCATTTATCGACAATTTGTTGAAACTGTTTGCGAGTAGCAGGCACATCTATAGGACTAAAATCATTGAGAACCCGACTCATTACCCGCAAAACATTCCCGTCAATGACACCGGTTGCATTTTCGAAGGCAAAAGAGCCAATTGCTCGGGCAGTATAAGGTCCAACGCCTTTCAATTTGAGCAATTCGGTATAATGATCAGGGAAAACACCCCCATACTCCTCCATCAATTGTTTGGCAGCGGCATGCAAATTTCGGGCGCGGCTGTAGTAACCTAAGCCCTCCCAATATTTGAGTACTTCGTCTTGATGGGCCTCTGCAAGGCTCTTAAGGTCCGGAAATCGGCCCAAAAAGCGCTCATAATACCCTATGCCTTGGGCAATGCGGGTTTGCTGCAAAACGATTTCTGAAATCCAAATTGGATAGGGGTCTCGGGTCTTGCGCCAGGGCAAATCTCTACCGTTGACTTCATACCAATCGACTATAGCTTGACCAATACTCATAGGGAATCAA
>JBCAWW010000341.1:0-6272 GCA_038534415.1 Bacteroidota bacterium
TTCAGGATACAGCAGCCAGATCATCAATGCGGGTGCGATTTCTAACCGTGGTATTGAAGCTATGGTCAATCTGACACCTGCCTTGACCGAGAAATTTCGTTGGGATTTGGGCGTAAACTTCGCCAAAAACATCTCCATGGTTGAAGAACTTCACCCTGACGTAGAGTCGATCATCATCGAAAGCCACCGTGCGCAGACTGAAGCTAGAGCTGGCAACGCTTATGGTGATATCTGGGGTACCGCTTGGTTGAGAGTGGAGGATGAGAATAGCCCCTACTTCGGGGAACGCATCATTGGAGCGGACGGACGTCCCCAGCGTGCACCAGGAGGTAATCAGCTGCTTGGAAACATTCAGCCCGACTTCATTATGGGGATCAACAATTCTTTCCGCTTAGGAGGTGCTTACCTGAGCTTCTTGGTCGATTGGAAACAAGGTGGTGAGATGTTCTCTCTTACCAACTTCTTTGGGGGTTATTCTGGCGTTTTGGCCTATACGGTCGAAGGGCGTGAAGGCGATTACATTGCTGAAGGGGTAATTGATAACCAGGACGGCACCTATAGCCCAAACAACATCCAGATCAATGCTGAAGATTATTGGCACCGTACCTTCTCTGGCCAAGAAGAAGGCGTCTACGACGCGACCTTTGTCAAGCTACGCGAAGTCAAAATAGGCTACGACCTGCCAGCTAATTTGATCGAAAAAACGCCTTTTCGTGGCATCAGCCTCAATCTAGTAGGCCGCAACCTCTGGATCATCCATTCGCTAGTGCCAAATGTAGACCCTGAAAGTTCTGCTTACGGCGCGGGCAACGGCCAAGGTTTTGAAGTCAATGGTATTCCTTCTGTACGTAGCATGGGCGGTGGTATCAGCATCCGTCTCTAAGCGCTCATCACAAATCAATAACAATGAAAAATAACTTCATAAAACGCAGTTTGGGGATTCTTACCCTCTGCTTACTCCTCAGCACGGCCTGCGAAAATGGCTTTGATGAGCTCAACCAAAACCCTAATGCGCCTGCCGATGCTCCCGCAGCCTTTGTTTTGCCGGGCGCTTTGGTGGACCTGAGTTACCGCGTAGACTATCAAATGCCGATCAACTATATCGGACTTTGGGTACAGCAACATGCCTCTGGTGCTTATCCGGAAGAGGATCAGTATAGCCCACGCCTCAATGACCTCGATGTGTATTGGAACAATCTTTATGACAATAGCATGAAGGATTTTCGGCACATTATCGACAAGGGCACGCCCAACGAAGTCGCGGTTGCCAAAATCATGAATGCCTATGGCTTTATGGTCTTGACTGATATTTGGGGCGATATTCCTTATTCTCAAGCGCTCCAAGCTGAAAAGGGCGATGGCTTTCTTACGCCTACTTTTGATACGCAAGAGGCTGTTTATGATGGGATCCTCCAAGACTTAGATGATGCCGTTACTAGCATCGATATCAGCTCGATAGACGGTTTTGCCGAAGCAGACCTAATCTATGGCGGCGATATGGAATTGCGGATCAAATTTGCCAATTCGCTGCGGCTGCGTGCCTTTATGCACCTTTCTGAGGTAGCACCCGAAAAGGCCAAAGCAGGTGTCGTTGCCATGCTTGAAAAGCCTTTGCTGAGTGCCCACGATGAGTCGCCTGCCATTCATTATTCCGATGTTTCCGGCAACCGCAACCCGATTTCTTCTCGCTTTTCTGGCCGACCCAATGATTTTCGCGCCAGTAAATCTATGGTAGATCGTTTGATCGGTTCTGGCGATGCCACTAATCCAGCAGACCCTCGGACCGAAGTGTATGTCCAGCGCAATATCGATGGGATTTTCGTAGGCGTACCCAATGGTGTGAATGGGCTCGGAGACGTAGGCCTAGACAATGCTACCTCTTGTAAGTTTGGTACTAGCTTTCTCGCAGCTGATGCTGCGGCTTACTTTATGACTTATACCGAAGTTGAGTTTATCCGGGCCGAAGCCGCGATCAGAGGGTGGATCGCAGATGATGCGCAAACTGCCTACGAAGCTGCTATCAGAGCTTCGATGAGTCAACATGGTATCACTGACGAAACTGCGATCAACACTTTCTTGGCTGATGCCAATGTGGCTTATGATGCTTCTAAAGCATTACAATTGGTGAGTGAGCAAAAATGGATCGCATTATTTGGACAAGCGCTTGAGTCATGGACCAACTTCCGTCGTACGGGTTATCCTGAGCTGCCGATAGCACTCAATGACCAAAATAATGGCGTATTCCCCCAACGCTTTATGTACCCTAGTGTGGAAACGGCCACCAACGGAGACAATGTTGCCGCTGCAACCCAAAATCAGGGTGGTGCTGAGCTAGGCGACAAGCTCTGGTGGGACGCAGACTAATCGATTGAGGATAGATGCTGGTAGGATCTTTTCCTGCCAGCATTTCCTTTTTTTTACTGCTTCGCAGAACGCTTCTCTCTAACATCCGACCTATCAAGCTCCTTTTCAATCGCTTGGCTTTCCCCCTTTGAAAGTGGGGACTCCAATTTATCCCTCCCCTCTTTCAAGAGGGGAAGCGTAGGCAGTGCGCAGGGGAGATGTTCTATTTTTACTGCTTCGCAGAACGCTTATCAAGAGCCGCCTGCGGCTCTAGTTCGAATCGCTTTGCGGGTGAGCTATCTCATAGCTGGTCTCATCGCAAATACAATTTGACCCTTATGAGATTTCTCCTCGTCCCGATGCGCGGGACGCTGTCGAAATGAACGTTCTGCGCAGCAGAAATCAATGCATACCCCTTAGCTTGACGCCTATGCGATCCCAAGCATCCGGGCCGGGACAACAACTCAACAAACCAAGATGAAACCCATTTCCTATCTAATACTCTCTTTGGCAATCCTCATATCTGCCTGTACTCCTACAGAAGTACCCCCTCCACCACCAGAGAGCTACTTCTTAGCGCTAATTACTCCTCCAGAAGGCTTGCCCATTGATTTTGAAGGGGATGAAGGCGTCGGCGATTTTAATGCTAGTTCCGGCTTATTGCGCCTCCAAGCGACCAGCTTGCTCAATGGCCGCGACAAAATCGAACTCACTATCCGTAAGGCAAAGACGGGCGTTTTGGGAACCTATAACATAGGGCCTTTTGGAGAAGCTAGCACCAATGTAAGAGCGGAGTTTATCGATGGCTACAATGAATGGAGCGCCCGGAGTCTCAGCGGTACACTCGAAATTACCCAGTTTGAAGCTACCGAAAACGGTTCTGCCTATTGGTTATCGGGAACTTTTGCCTTTGAGGCTGCTGCGCAGAACGAAAAAATCGTCGCCATCAGCTATGGAGAGTCTCAGCGTTCGGCGATTCTAGCCGAATAAAAAAAGTCCCTGCTATCAAATAACAGGAACTTAAAAGATTGTGGTTTTACTAAGCGGTCATTACTCAATTCCTAGTAAGAGTCGAAAAGACTGCAAACTTGGGCTTGCTTGACGCTTGCGTATCAATAAAAAAAATGTCTTTAGATTTTCTAATCAAAATTCGTGGGTTGCAGCTTTCGCTAAGTGAGTAACCGTTTTGGGAGGATGAGTCCAAAATTAAAATAGGCTTTAAAAGCTATCCAGTCGATACACTTTTGCTTCTCCTTCGATGATTACCCCATAAACCCGCTCTTTACGGGGTACACGAGTATCGTCAAAGGTCAGTGGAAAGGCCAAGAAATCATTGTTTTCTCGATAAGTGCCGTATGGATACTCTGTATAATCCCTCGAGATGCCTGTTTGATCTGATAATATCTGAGTACTCTTAAACATGCTGCGCCAAGTGCCCCAAGTCGTTTCAATTACGGGGATTCTTTGGGCCACATCGCCGAGTAATGGACCATTGACACAATCCTCCCGCATCTGCGACCAAATACTGCCTGTATTGCGATCATAAGGCATCACATTATTATTGTAGAGTAGGCCCGAAACTCCAAAGGTGGTTTCCACGCCATCGATGACTCGATTCCAGGCCGTGGCGGTACCGGTCAAAGGACAATAAATCAATGAGAAGGCCTTGTCGCCAATGGTATCGTTGACGATCTCATGCCAATTGAGTACATCATGAGAGTAGGCACGGTAAGTATCTCCTACTTTGATCCCAATCACCAGGGCATCATCGGTGAGATAGTAGTCTTTTTCGAGATAATCGCGTTCTGTGAAAATATCAATCTGAGGTGTCTCTAAGGATGGAATTCCATCTCTACCCGCTCCAGCGTAGATATTGCTAATGGGCAAGGCCCAGTTTTGATTGCTGGGAGCTAAAGGAGCGGGAGGCGTTACGCTACGCGGATCATCATAAATCTCTAGCCCAGCGAAAAAGCTGCCAAAAGAAAACCAATACCCGATATATCCATTGAGGACTGTGAGTCGTTCACCAGTGCGAGGGCCTAAGACTGCATTGCCAAAAAGGTCCCAAGTATTGCCTTCTGTATCTTCGAGTATGGCGGGTAGCCCAAGTTTGGAAGAGCTAAACTCTAGCACTGTACCGTCTTGCAAAGTCCTTTCAAAGCTTACAACAATATTTCGACCTTGACTGCCTGCGAGCACGATAGGCTTAGCCATAAACTCATCCTGGATCACTTTGATAGACCCTCCCATACTTACAGGTGGTGGCGGGATGACTTCGGGTTTTTCACATGCTGTGAACGCTAAGCCGAGGACTGTAAAGAGTAGTATGAGGTAGACAGAGTGCTTCATGATAATAAAGGTTGGCCCAATTAAGGAAAGGTGAAGCCTACTAAACTAGCAGCTAACTGACATTTAGGCTATTTGGTTTTGTTCCTTGATTTGAGACGGCATGATCGCTCACATTGCTAAAGGCAAAACTTGAATCCTTATATTGTGCTAAAATATTGAATTTGATGCGCATTATAGCCCTTTTGTCAGTCTTATTTCTCTTGTTTTCCTGTCAACAGACAACAGAGCAAGCGGCGACTATCCAACGTAGCGATAAGCCCAATATCATTTATATCATGGCAGATGATCTCGGCTATGGGGATCTAAGCGCATATGGTCAAGAAAAGTTCGAAACGCCTAACATTGACCAGATGTTGGCCGAAGGGATGAAGTTTACTCGCCATTATGCGGGCTCAACAGTTTGTGCCCCATCAAGATCATCTTTGATGACGGGAGAGCATACTGGTCATACCTTCGTCAGAGGCAATAAGGAGGTCAAGCCTGAGGGGCAGCATCCTTTGGCTGATAGTGTACTTACGGTAGCAGAAATATTAAAAGCAGCGGGCTATAAGACAGGCGCCATTGGCAAATGGGGTTTGGGTGCTCCGGGCTCTGAAGGAGAACCCAATGCGCAGGGCTTTGACTTTTTCTATGGGTACAATTGCCAACGAGAAGCACATAGCTACTATCCTGATCACTTATGGAGAAATCGTGAAAGAGTAGAGCTGCCAGCAAATACGGAAGGCAAGACAGGCACATTTTCTCAAGATCTGATGATGGAAGAAACCATCAAGTACCTGGAAGAAAATAAAAATGATCCCTTCTTTTTGTACCTGCCCTATACGATTCCCCACGCTAGTATCGAAGTACCCGAACAGGATCTAAAACCCTTTTTGGGCAAATATGAGGAAGTGGCGTTTGAAGGGGGGCATTACAGAGCTACCGAAAATCCTCGCGCTACTTTTGCTGCGATGATCGCTCGCCTTGACCAAGACGTTGGCAAAGTCTTAAAAACGCTAAAGAGACTGGGTATCGCTGAAAATACTTTGGTGGTATTCACCAGTGACAATGGAGCGCATCAAGAAGGAGGAGCCGATCCTGCTTTTTTTAATAGTAGTGGAGGCCTAAGGGGACTAAAGCGTGATCTATATGAAGGGGGCGTTAGGGTGCCCATGATCGCTTGGTGGCCCGGAACTGTACAAGCCGGTAGTAGTACCGAGCATATCTCTGCTTTTTGGGACTTTCTACCTACGGCTTGCGATATCGCGGGTGCAAGCGTACCTGATTTGACCGATGGTATCTCTTATTTACAAACACTCAAGGGACGGCAGCAGCCCGAGCATGGCTTTCTCTATTGGGAGTTTCACGAGCAAGGCGGTAAACAAGCTGTCCTGATGGACCCGTGGAAAGGCGTTCGCCTAGGCGTAAATCAAAACCCAAAGGCCCCGATTGAACTTTACAATCTGCAAGAGGATCCTAGTGAGCAAAACAATATTGCGGCTCAACATCCTGATATTGTGGCTCAAATAGAGGAGATCATCGAGGTGTCACACGAAAAAAATCCTTATTCTTGTTCCCAAGGAAAACTAAAAACAGGATTT
>JBCAWW010000342.1:0-6272 GCA_038534415.1 Bacteroidota bacterium
AAAAACGAACCCGACATCTATAATATCAAGAGTGATTTGAGATTTAAGATGTCGGGTTCGTTTTTGGTCCAAAAAAGTAATTCAAAATCAAGGGAGGAAGCCCCAAAGTCGACAAATCGCACTACCGGTGTTGGTTTGCGCAATACTTTACCATGTGAATCAGCTGAGGCCAATAGGGCTTTACGCACCAAACTAAGGTCCGAACCATAGGCTACTCCTACATTGATCTTGAAACGCGTCTCGCGATCATTGTAGGTCCAGTTGACCACATTGGTTTTGGTGATCTTTGAGTTGGGGACGATCACCGTGATATTGTCCAAGGTTTCCACTACCGTGGTGCGCAATTTGATTTCTTTGACTTTGCCCTCCAACTTAAGGGTCGAAATTTCGACCATATCGTCAATTTCCAGCGTGCCATCGAAGAGGATAATCACCCCACTAATAATGTCATCAAAGGAATGCTGCAGGGCCAAACCAATACCGACAAACAAGCCCGCCGTACTGGCAATGATGAGATTGATATCGATTTTGAGGCTCGTCAAAGCCAATAAGACCGCGAGTATATAAACGATGTAGGAAAATATCTGCGAGATGGCGAAAGTACGCCCTTTATCAACTTTAACCTTTTTTTCCTCAGACAGCCGCTTGAACCAACGCTTGAAATACCAGACCAAACCTCTAGCGAGGATAAAGACAACCACTATATTGATCAGGTCGATCACATGGATAGCGTCTTTGTTGACTTTAAAGAGTTCATCCGTAGGGAGGCTCAGCAAGAGGGAAATAAAGACGATCAGAAATAATACCGCCCTTACCGTCCATAGCATAGAGGAGCGCCCCTCATTTGTAATGGCTTTCCCTCTAAAAGATTTTGTCCGTTTGACGTAGTTGACCAAAATCCGTCCAAGGATCGAATAGGTAAGCAGGATTGACAAGAGCAATATCAAACGCCCCAGGGTGAATACGCCATCACCGAGGGAGAAAAGTTCAATCTCAAGCCATTGTTGTATTTGATCCATCCTGGCACAAAATAAAATGCTGGCTGCCAAAAGGCAACCAGCAAACACCAAAGGCAGCTAATTTGGAAAAATTACTTTAAAATTCGGTGAGAATAGGTCTCGGTTCCTCCCACTAGCAAGAGGCTGTAGACGCCATCAGGAAGATGATCGTGGGATATTTCAAGAGAATTTCGCCCTTTTTTACCCGCAAAATCTTCCCGATACCATTCACGGCCATTCATATCGATCAATTGTAGGGAGGCTGGTACTGCAGTCGGTAACAGGTATTCAATATTGACTACAGAGGAAGTGTTTAGGCCTTGGACAGTAAGGATTTCCATTTTTTCCAAGGGTGAAAGCGCAAGAATCAGGGTTTCGGATCGACTAGAAGTACCGTCAAAATCGGTTTGTTGAATCTGATAATAAACTTCTCGGACTTCCTGATTATTAAAAACATCAGGATCCGTGAACATATACTTTTTAGGTTCTTGGGTAGTACCTGCCCCTTCTATTTCGGCGAGTACCTCAAAATGCTCCATGTCAAATGAGCGCAAAACAGTAAAGTGAGAGTTATTGGTTTCCTGGGCCGTAACCCAGCTTAAGTTTACCTCCTGATAATCTTGATAAAGAGACATATCAAGGTATTCGACAGGAAAACTTGTTCCGAGTAGAGGAAAGCCAGGCTCAATGCCAAAGGTTCCTGATCCGGCAGAGCCGCCAAAGAGGGAGATTGCCTCTAAAGTTACCGTAGAGGTGGGATCAAGATGGGTATTATCGTCCGAATCAATCGTGAGGGAGAAGAATGCCAGACCAGGCGCACTGGGCACAGCTCCCTCAAAAGCACCAATCGTAGAAGGCGCACTAACGGAGATGCTACCCGAGACTCCTCCACCCAAGCTGAGCAATACCTCTGATTCACCGGCCGCACCTGCGACGATGACAGAGTTAGTAGAACCATCGGTTTTGAGCGCACCACCACTGACGATGATCGAAAGGGTGGCCTTAGCTTGCTGAGGTACCAGACCTAGCAATACAAAGGAGAGGAACACAAAGTAGGGGTATCGTGGGGAAACAACAATTGACTTTTCCAAAGCTTGCCTTTAATGTAAAAAGAAGAGAAAAGTAATTATGCTTCATACGATTTTTAGGATTATACCAACAAATGTAATAGACACAGTTCCCAATTTCTGCTTTTTTCAGGCCAAAATATTACAGGCCCTGCCCTAAGCATAAGCCCGTAAAATCGCTTGTAAATCTTCTAGGGCATTCGCTTCGCGAACGTCTTTATCTTGCCGCCAGCGCAGCATACGCGGAAATCTAATGGCCACTCCTGACTTATGCCGAGTAGAACGGGCGATACCTTCGAAGCCAATTTCAAACACCAGTTGCGGTTTCACCGAACGCACCGGCCCAAATCGTTCTAAGGTATTTCGCTTCACAAAGGCATCTACTTGCTTCATTTCAGCATCGGTAAGCCCTGAATAAGCTTTGGCAAATGGCACCAGTTTTTCCCCATCCCAAACTGCAAATGTATAGTCTGAATACAAATTGGCTCTGCGACCATGTCCTCTTTGCGCATAGATCATGACCGCATCTATGGTCAAAGGATCTACCTTCCATTTCCACCAATCTCCTCTCTTGCGCCCTACTTTATAGGCTGAGTCAAATCGCTTAAGCATCAAGCCTTCACTATGATGTTCACGGGCTTGATCTCGTAGAGCAGCTAGCTCATCCCAATCCGCAAATACAGCCTCAGGAGAAAGCAACAATTTATCAGGTCGAGCCGCCATTAAGACAGCTTCAGCGAGATGTTTTCTTCTTTTTTGTAGCGGCCACTGCCGAACGTCTTCCCCCCTCCACTCCATCAGATCATAAGCCATGATGACGACAGGGCAGTTTTCCAATACCTTCTTTGTTACATTTTTACGTCCAATGCGCGTTTGCAACAATTGAAAGCTCAGCGGTCGGCCTTCTTTATAAGGCAATAACTCTCCGTCTATCACTGTCCCATCAGCTAGGGCCAGAGCCATCTCCTCTAGCTCTGGAAACTTTTCCGTGATCAACTCTTCTCCCCTACTCCACAAAAACCAATGCCCATCTCGTTTGATCGTTTGCGAGCGAATCCCGTCCCACTTCCACTCAGCCTGCCAAATAGCGGCATCACCAAGGCTCTCGGGTTTGTCGTCTAGCGCATAAGCCAAATAAAAAGGATAAGGCTTCGAGATGTCATCTCTGATGTTTTCTGAAAAAAGTAGGTTTTGATAATCTGCTTTATCTGGCGTCCAATTGCCCATCAGGCGATGCGCGATTGCATTGGTATCCAAACCCGTATGTTTGCTCAGCGCACGCACCATCAGCTTTTGAGATACGCCTAAGCGAAAACCACCCGTAATAAGTTTATTAAATACAAAGCGCTCATTTTGATTGAGTTGCGACCAGGCTTCCACTAGATGTTCCCGCTTAGTCAGGTCATCCATGTCTTTTAAATCAGCCAGGTACGCCATCCAATCCGTGAGGCTGCGTTCGACACGGTCGTTTTCTGGCGCAGGCAATAATAAAGAGAGCGTCTCTGCTAGGTCGCCGACGATATGATAGGAGTCCTCTACCAACCAAAGGGGTATGCCCGTCATTTCTGATGCCCATTCTCGCAAAAGCGTCGTCTTGACCGCTCTACGAGGTCTTCGCCCACTAAACAAGGCCATCGCCCACAGCTTATCGGCATCACTCGCCACTTCCAAATAAGCCACCAAGGCCGCAATTTTGGCGTTGGTCTTAGTTGTTTGGTCCAGACTGCTGACAAGTTGGGCGAAGTGTTTCATATCATTTATTTCATTTTACTGCTCCGCAGAACGCTCATATCCAAGCCCCTTTACTCTTCCTCCTCCACCGCAAACTCCGTTTTTACGATCCCAGCTTCTATCCCCTGCTCATTGAGCCACTTACTGAAGATATCGGTATAGCCATGGGTCACAAATACCTTTTCAGCCTCGGTGGCTTCAATCGCCTGATTGAGCCCGCCCCAATCTGCATGATCCGAAAGCACAAAGCCTCTATCAGCCGCTCGCCGGCGACGCGCGCCTCTCACTTTCATCCAACCAGAAGCAATGCCGAGCGAGTAGGGTTCCAATTTTTTGGCCCAGGCCGAACCAATCGCGCCCATGGGCGCAACAATCAAAGCCTTGCGATAATCAGTCTTAGGCACCGCTGGCGTTACGCGCAGCGTAGGTTTCAACTCATTGCCCGCAGCCCGAAGTACTTCCTGCATATTTTCGACGGCACCATGCGTATAAATGGGACCGATACTATGATCTATGTTTTGGAGTATCCGCTGAGCCTTGCCCAAAGAATAGCCAATCAAGAGGGATGCTTTATTTTCGGCGGCGTTTTTTTGCCACCAATCATTGATCTCGTCCATCACCTCGGTCTGAGGTTGCCAGCGATAGACCGGCAGCCCGAAAGTCGATTCGGTAATAAAGACATTGCACTTGACGGGTTCGAAAACTTGGGCTACGCCATCATCCTGAATCTTATAGTCTCCCGATACCACCCACGTTTCTCCTTTATAACTCAATCGCACCTGAGCCGAGCCAATGATATGACCAGCGGGATGCAATGATATTGTTACTCCGTTGATGGAGAAGCGTTCTCCGAAGGAGCGACCCTCTACCGAAATCCCCGCCCCGAGGCGATGCTGCATGATAGGTACAGTCTTGTGGTGCGCGAGATAGTGCTTCATACCCCAGCGAGCATGATCAGAATGCCCGTGCGTAATCACCGCCCTATCTACAGGACGCCAGGGATCAACGTAAATATCCGCCTGCGGACAATAAATCCCTCGCTCAGTAAAGCTCAAAAGTGCCATCTCTTAACACAACATTAACAATCCTTCATTGTTTGTCCTAGCGTAAAACGGCTAATTTTACCACTTAGCATTTATTCTTTATTATGAGTGAATCCGCCGCAATAGATATTCGCGCTCTCAACGAAAAAATCCAGCAGAAGTCTGCTTTCATAGACCTGCTCAATCTCGAAATACAAAAGGCCATCATTGGTCAAGAATATATGATTGAGCGCCTCTTGCTCGGTCTCTTATCTGGTGGCCATGTCCTATTGGAAGGGGTACCTGGTTTGGCCAAGACACTCGCCATCAAAAGTCTTTCGACCGCTGTGGCGGGTCAGTTTAGCCGTATCCAGTTTACGCCAGACCTTTTGCCTGCCGACATCGTCGGAACCATGATCTACAACCCTAAGACGATGGAGTTTGCCGTCAAAAAGGGACCGATCTTCGCCAATTTTGTCTTGGCAGATGAGATCAATCGTTCACCGGCTAAGGTGCAATCCGCCTTACTTGAAGCCATGCAAGAACGGCAGGTTACGCTGGGAGAAACGACTTTTAAGATGCAAAAGCCTTTTCTCGTCCTAGCCACCCAAAATCCTATTGAGCAAGAAGGTACCTATCCATTGCCCGAGGCACAGGTAGACCGTTTTATGCTCAAATGCGTGATCACTTATCCGACCAAAGAAAATGAACGCCTCATCATGCGTCAGAATGTCGGAGCCGAAAAATACGAGATTCGCCCAGTGGTAAGCCTTGAAGATATCGTAGCGGCTCGCCAAACGGTACGTGAGGTTTATATGGACGAAAAAATCGAGAAATACATCCTCGACATCGTTTTTGCTACGCGTTATCCGAAGGAGGCAAAACTCGACAAACTTGACTATCTCGTCAACTACGGAGGTTCGCCACGTGCTTCGATCAATATGGCCCTAGCCGCCAAAGCGTATGCCTTTATCAAGCGTCGTGGTTATGTGATCCCAGAAGATATCAGAGCGGTATGTGGAGACGTAATGCGCCACCGTATCGGACTCACCTATGAAGCGGAAGCAGAAAATATCACCTCTGAGGACATTATCACTCAGATTTTGGACAAGGTTGAGGTGCCTTAGAGCTGCTTCGCAGAACGCTTATCTTTGAAGGCATTTCCAGGCTCAATGTGCCAAGCTGTTTGCCGTTCATGTGTTAAAAAATAAGCGTTCCGCGCAGCGGCAAAAAAAAGACTAACCTCCAAGTGTAGTCTCATCTACCAAAGAGGCTGTCGCCTGATTGAGTAATTTCACTTTGCTTTCAAAGTCGGTACTCAATTGGTCACGGTAATGCTTAAGATTATGGATCAATTCATCCACCTCATCTGGCAAGGCTGCTTCCAAAAATTGGCGAAAGCGCTTGGCAAAGGTAGGAGATTGACCGTTAGTTGATATTGCGACCTTAAGTGG
>JBCAWW010000343.1:0-6250 GCA_038534415.1 Bacteroidota bacterium
CTTTTTGCGCGGGCGCTGGTGGGAGCTAGTGATTGGACTGGTTTTGGCCTTGGTGATGAGCCAATCCACTATGATCGTACACAAAGGAAATCCGCAATTGTACGACGTGATGCTGCCGGTTTTTTTGATGCTCTACTTTTTGTTGAGTCGAGTTTCTTTTTCCTCGCTGCGCGGAACGATTCTCTCGGCCGCCTTGGCGGGCTTTTTCTTGTCGATGGCGGAGCTGTCGCGCCCTTTTATGATCGCGATTGTGCCCTTGTTTTTGGCCTATCATGCTTTTATTTATCTCGACAAAAAGCAGCCCTACGGTAAGAAAAAGCTTATCGCATTCTTAGTGCCGCTGCTCCTGTTTTCTGGTGCTTGGCATGCCAAATTGCTCCTTCGCCACGGGCAGCTTATTTGGTCCAATCATGGCGGCTCTAATCTCGTCAACGCTTGGCAGCCTATCGTCGATTACCAAGCCCTCAACCCCAAATTGCAGCCAGAGGCTCCACCCCTCATGGACAATGCCTGGACCGCCACCAACCTCAATACCGAGGTCCACGCCCTCAACAGCAAATTGCGATCTGCGGCAGTAGTGGCTGGGGTGAAAGAACATCCTTGGGAAGCTTGGCAGCACTTTCAGTACAAAGCCAACGTCTTTTTGGCGCCGCGAGTAGATATGTACGCCTATGATCCGCAAAATGAGATTTTGACCTATTATAAATGGATCATCAATGGAGCCTACGGGATCTTAGCCTTTTTGGTGGTGCGGCTTTTGAGTATCGTCGCGCTAAGGCCCAGATATCTGCTGACGGAGGAAGCCGCTTTGATTGTATTGACTGTATTTTTGACAGTGATGCCCATCATCGGTGAAAATGGAGAAGAGGCGCGTTTCATGGTTTCGGTAACTCCTATCCTTTTGCTAACGGCTTATTATGGTCTGCTTTGGTTGGGCAAACAATTTTTAACTGAGCCTTTGGACCTTAGCCAGTAAAATGCTGTCTTTGATACATACCATCAAAACACAGCATTATGCGCAATCGTTACAAATATCTTGTGATTGGCAAGACCGGCCCCTACGGCTTCATATTTGTCGGAATTTTGGTAAGCGCCATCGCTTTCATATTACTATATACCGGTTTGTATACGATGGGCGGTATATTCCTGCTCTTAGGTTTAGCCTTTTTGGGATCCTTTACGGCGGTACGCCTCGATCTCAAGCGCATGCGCGTCAAGCATCATATCAATATTTTGGGGATTTGGTTTGGGCGCTGGCGCTCGATGGAAAAATATCCAGACATCGTCGTCCTCAACAAAAAGCTCAATTTTGGGCACATGGCTTATAGTTTTTATAGCCGCAACGAATGCTCAGTCTATCTGATGTCCCGCAATCATCTCAAGTCGATTCGCCTATATCGCTGCTTCAATCGTTTTCAAGCCAACGATAAGGCTCGTAAGCTCTCGCTTTTGCTCAACAAGGATTATGTGCAATACAATCCGGGGATGCAGTTTCAGCGGGTGATGAAGTATTAGGAGGGGAGTATTAAGTACAAAGTAGGGTGAGATAATCGTTCTGCGAAGCAGTAAACTACTCCTTCTCTCCCACCACGATCACAGATAGTCCCATTTGATTGAATATCACCTTGTCGATGACTCTGAAAATCGGCACCAGGGCATTGTAGAGGTTCATTTGGCCGGAGGGGATGGTGTCTTTTTTGAGCAGTTTGCCGCTAACATACCAACCAAAGATGCCGATAAAGTTGAAGTGAAACTTGCGCAGGATAGGAATTTTGCTGCCCTCGAACACTTTGCCCATGGTAGTACGAGTGTAGCGACGAAAGTGATAAAGGTTTTCGTCAAACTGATTGTAGAGCGCTTGATAAGCAGGTACCAGAATGACGATCCGCCCACCGGGCTTGAGGAGCTTTTTGCAGTTGACCAGGGCCAAGGTGTCATCCTCGATATGTTCGATGACATTGAGGGCAAAGAGGTTTTCAAAACTCCCGATGTATTCGGCGTACTCTGTATCAAAGTCAGGATGGACAAGATCCATCTGCGCGATATCTCTAAGGTTGGCGTAGCCAGTGAGATTTTCTTCGAGATAGCCGCAATAGTTCTCGCGAATGTCGCTGACGGTAAGGTCATAGCCTTTTTCGAGAAACTCACGTGAGATATTACCAATCCCACTCCCGATCTCCAATACTCGACCCGGGATCAAATATTGCTGCACGGTTTCAGCCATCCAGGCATTGAAACGATTGGCACCTGCGATGGTTTCGAGGGTTTCGAGTCCTTCTTTGTCGAGTTCTTTGTAGGCAAATTTGCGAGCCATAGAGATTGAAATAGTAACTAAGCGTTCTGCGAAGCAGCGGCAAAAATACAGCATAAAGTCGGAAGTCAGAAGTGGATAGCTGGGGAGTGCCAAAAACTGCTTAGTTTTGTAGAGAAAACCGTTGTGATACTATGCTGAAAGCCGAAAAAGTAGACTTTGTCCTCGATATTTTGGAAAATCTCTATCCAGAGACTCCGGTTCCCTTAGATCATAAAGATTCTTATACCTTATTGGTTGCGGTGCTGCTTTCGGCTCAGTGTACCGACTTGCGCGTAAATCAGGTGACTCCCGCCCTTTTTGAATTGGCTGATACACCACAAGTGATGGCGCAGGTGCCGGTAGAGGATATCAAAGCGATCATTCGGCCCTGTGGATTGTCGCCCCGCAAATCAAAAGCGATATCGGAGCTTTCGCAGATTTTATTGAATAAGCACCAAGGCATTGTCCCACAAGATTTTGCTGCTTTAGAAGCCTTGCCTGGAGTGGGGCACAAAACGGCCTCGGTAGTGATGTCTCAGGCTTTTGGGATTCCGGCTTTTCCGGTGGATACGCACATCCATAGATTGATGTATCGCTGGACCTTAAGCAAGGGCAAAAATGTGGAGCTGACCGAGCGAGATGCCAAGCGCTTGTTTCCTCGGGAACGTTGGAATAAGCTGCACCTACAAATCATTTTCTTCGGTAGGGAGTATTGTCCAGCACGCGGACATAATCCATATGAGTGTCCCATTTGTAAGGAAATCGGCAGAAAAAGTATGTTTCAAGAGTATGACAAAGCTCGGAAATAGGCCATAACTAGCTGAAATTAATGTTTTTTAGAAATTTTAGGAATCTTATAAATTCTGGTTTTGAAATAAAAAATTCATAAATTGCAGACCAGTAGTCTAGTCTTAGTAATTACAATCGGAAGTAAGTTAAACCCTCTTTGTGGTAACGCCTCTTTTAGTACGCTAGATTTCGACTTCTAAACATTCTCATTTGCACTGAGTAAATGTCTTAGCGTGTTACTAATTTTTCTTTTTTTTTATTATGAATATTTTTGTTGCCAATCTCAACTTCACTATTGATAGTGACCAGTTGGAATCCATGTTCTCCAATTATGGAGAAGTCTCTTCTGCGAAAGTTATTTTAGATCGTGAGACGGGCAAGTCCCGTGGCTTTGGTTTTGTTGAAATGCCCAATGATGAAGAGGGCGAAGCAGCTGTAGAGGCTCTCAACGAAGCGCTTGTTGAGGGTAGAAACATTGTAGTGAAGAAAGCACGTCCTCAAGAGGGCGGCGGCGGCGGCGGTTATCGCGGCGGCGGCGGTGGAGGTGGCGGTTACCGCGGTGGCGGTGGCGGCGGCGGATACCGTGGCGGCGGCGGCGGTGGTTACCGTGGCGGTGGCGGCGGCGGTGGAGATCGCGGCGGTTACAATCGTGGTGGCGGCGACCGTGGTGGTTACAACCGTGGCGGTGGCGGCGGTGGTGGAGATCGCGGTGGTTATAACCGTGGTGGCGGTGGTGGTGGCTATTATAGCGACCGTCGCAATGATTATGATGATTAGAAAAAATCGAACCTATACAAAAAGCCGATTCACATTTGTGGATCGGCTTTTTTCTTTTCTGTATTTAACTGCTGCGCAGAACGCTTAGGTTAATTTTTGGATTTTTGAGTATCAGGATCGCATAGGCCTCAAGTTAAGAGGAAGTTCATTGGTTTCTGCTGCGCAGAACGCATTTCGCCAGAGCCCCGAGCATCGGGACGACGAGAAATCTCATTATTCATCAAATGGCGAAATCTGGATCCCGATTTCGGGACAACCCCTCAAGCAAGAGGCTTATCTCATCTCTTTCCAAGCGTTGATCAGGCCATTGGTAGAACTGTCATGACTCTCGACTTGAGCATCATTTTCGAGCTCTGGGAGGATTTTCTTGGCCAGTTGTTTGCCGAGTTCCACCCCCCACTGATCAAAGCTAAAGATATTCCAAATCACCCCTTGGGCAAAAATCTTATGCTCATAAAGCGCGATCAAACTCCCGAGGCTGCGTGGCGTCAGCTTTTTGAATAAGATAGAATTGGTCGGGCGATTGCCTTCAAATACTTTAAAGGGCGCCAAACGCTCTATCTCAGCTTCGCTCAGGCCTTGGGCTTCAAGCTCTGCTACTACTTCTGCCTCTGTCTTCCCCATCATAAGGGCCTCCGTTTGGGCAAAGAAGTTGGCAAGAAGCTTGGGGTGATGATCGCCAATCGCATTATGACTTTGGGCGGGTGCCAAAAAGTCGCAAGGAATCAACTTAGTGCCTTGGTGGATCAATTGATAAAACGCATGTTGACCATTGGTGCCCGGCTCGCCCCAAATGATCGGTCCTGTTTGATGCGCTACTTTGTTGCCATCGCGACCGACATACTTACCATTGGATTCCATATTGCCTTGCTGAAAGTAAGCCGCAAAGCGATGCATATACTGATCATAAGGTAGGATGGCTTCAGATTCGGCCTCAAAGAAATTGTTGTACCAAACGCCTAAGAGCGCTAAAATGACCGGCAAGTTTTCCTCCAGAGCAGCCGTCTTGAAATGATGGTCCATCGCATGAGCGCCTTCCAACATCTTGCGGAAGTTGTCAAAACCAATCACACAAGCGATTGACAATCCAATCGCAGACCAAAGCGAATAGCGGCCGCCCACCCAATCCCAAAAGCGAAACATATTTTCTGGGTCAATGCCAAAGTTGGTCACTCCCTCTAGATTAGTCGATAAGGCGGCAAAATGCTTCGCAATATCTGCTTCTGCTGCGCCTGCATCCAAAAACCATTGCCTAGCTGTATGAGCATTGGTCATGGTCTCCTGAGTCGTAAAAGTCTTGGAGGCAATCATAAACAAAGTCGTCTCGGGATTGACTTTTTTGAGGGTCTCCGCGATATGGGTACCGTCCACATTGGAGACAAAGTGTACCTTGAGGCGAGCGTTCCAGTATGGCTTCAATGCTTCGGTTACCATCACCGGACCTAGGTCAGAACCTCCAATCCCAATATTGACGATATCACTGATCGGTCGATTGGTATAGCCCAACCAAGTGCCTTTTTGAATCCGATTGGCAAAGGCTTCCATCTGCCCCAACACCTGATTGACTGCCGGCATTACGTCCTCGCCATCAACCATAATTGGGTGATTGGATCTGTTCCGCAAAGCGGTATGCAAAACAGCTCTCCCTTCCGTCTCATTGATTTTCTCGCCATCAAACATTTGCTGGATTGCCTCCCCTAACTCTGTTTCCCGAGCTAAGTCAAACAGCAAGTCCATCGTGCGATCATTGATGCGATTTTTGGAGTAGTCGAGCAAGATTTCTTCAAAGCTGATCGAAAAACGCTTAAAACGCTCTGGGTCAGCCTCAAATAAACCACGCATGGGCACTGATTTCATATCGGCAAAGTGAGCTTCGAGCTCTTTCCAAGCGCGAGTAGATGTAGGCGAGATTTGTTTTAACATAGGCTTTTGGTTTCTTCGGGTATGAAGTTAGCCGGACGGAGGCAAAGCATCAATTTTCTGCTCATGATTTTATTCCAAAAGCCCCTCAAATTTTTCATCATCATTGCATGTTTATGCGGTGCTTGTAAACCTTGGAACTATCAGCGTATGGCTAAGCTTCCTGACTGCTTGGAGGAAGCCTCCGGCCTATATGTGCAGCAAGACACTTGTTGGTGGCACAACGACAGCGGAGGAGCTCCTAGAATTTATGCAACCAATCTGAAGGGGGAGCTCCTGGACTCGCTTACGATTCCTGCCGCTAAAAATATCGATTGGGAAGAAATGACGACTGACGACCAAGGCAATTTTTATCTCTGCGATATGGGCAATAATCGCAATGCCCGCCAAGATTTGGTGATCTATAAATGGCAAAAAGGGATGAAAACGGCCGCCCAAATCAAGTTTAGTTATCCTGATCAAATTGCTTTC
>JBCAWW010000344.1:0-6248 GCA_038534415.1 Bacteroidota bacterium
TGAAACTCATCTAGGCGTGAAGCGATTTTTCCGCAGCTTTGATACAGCTAATCGTCTGAAACAAGAGGTTGAGCATTACTTCGATCCCCGAAGACAAAACTATGTACCTTCTCTCAAGCAAGTTTGGGTATATCCTCATCAGGATTTCAAAAGCCTCAATGAATTTGCGCTCTATCCTCAGCCTACCACTGGACCCATTTCGATTCACTTCCTCCGACAAAACAGCAAACCGATACGCTTACAACTCTTTGACCCAAGCGGGAAGGTCTTATCCAGCCAGGACATTACCCAAACCGAATCCAGCTTTGGCATGAGCCTCCAATCTCCCACCGAAGTAGCAGGACTTTATTTTATTCGTGTCTTTTATGAGGACGGCAGTAGCCGAACGCAAAAATGGATCTTGGAGCCATAAGATCGCCCCTAAGCTATTGCACCATTACCTTTTGTGATTCCTGCCAATCGCCCCCTTTTACGCGCACGATATAAAGCCCTGGACTCAGACGGTCAGTCTCCATTTGTAGAAATGTCCCCGCCTCCGGCGAATCAAAATAGGTCTCCGACAGCACTTTGCCACTCAAGTCCAAAAACTGAGCGACACAATCCGGCGCATTATAGTTGACCATCACAGCGAGACGGTTTCCTCTTTCAATGGGATTAGGGAAAATCAAAGGCAATAAACGAGTGTCTGGCTCGGTGACATTGCCCTCAAAAAATTGCTTCGCAAAGGCAAAGGCATCTATTCCAATTCGTTCTCCAATAATCCGGCCGGGGATATCATCCGCAGGAGGATGAATCCCCCCCCATATCCGTGAAAGACTCGTTTGGTCAGAGGCATCTCGATAAGTAGCCCATTGCAGCTGCACGTCTACACTCGGTCCATCCTCAAAGACCAAAAACTCGTTTTTAGGGGCCTCAAATACGCCTATTCCACCCGGAAAAAAGGGATCTCCCGTAAACAAAGTCAGCACTTCTGCCGCTGCTCTAGAATAGGTAGAGTGTCCAGAGACGTATCCGGCAAAAGGAGGCGTAACAAAACTAGGGCGTTGATAAGGCCACCAATTTTCGGCCAATATCCAATCTACTCCTGCGACATCTGTGCGAGGATCTGAGATAAAATCAGGGCCCTTCCAAGCGTATAGTTTGATTTTACCGACGTTTTCATCAAAGGCTCCAGCGAGTGGATCACCAGATTTTACGAGCTCTATCAAACCGGGATAAAGAGGGATACCTTCCGGGTGGTAAGAGAGTTCTTGTGGATCACTAGATTGTCCTTGATCTGCCATAAAACGGATGGTCGAGATTGGACGAGGATAATCATAATACCCCTTGATCCCCCAAGCGGCAATCGCACAATCATGCATTGCCCCGCCAAGCGCTAAATATGCCTTTGCGTCCCACTCCAAATCATCGACAATAGGACCTTGTCCTTCAAAACGTTTTTCTAATTCGGGATGATCGTTAACGTAGTTTAAGATAGTAAACCAGTGCCCCGGAGGTGTCTCCGAATCAGGTCCATCTGCCCAAAACTCTGCCAATACTCGCGCATAATCCGCTCTAGGCACAATATTGGGTGCATAAGGCTGCCCCGTAACAGGATTGACAGCATGCCCGCTACTAGGATCTCCCCCTTCGATTTCATCATAGAAATCTCTCATATCAGGGAAGTTTTTCGGCATATCATCAATATCAAAATTGCCTTTAGTGCCGGGGGAGATATCCCACATAACACTGTCCTTGGGATCGAGATGAGACGACCAAAGGGCCACGAGGGCAAAGCCCCATTTATATTCAGCCGTCATCGCCGGATCATTGCTATCCATGAGTGGGGGCATACCCGGATCATGATACACTTCATAGTCAAAGCCATCTCGCGTATAGGTAACTTTATCTTCCTCTTGGAGCGCAAAAGGGCTGACTTGCCCCCATTCTGGACTCAGAAAATCAGGCAGTGTGCCCGAAGGATTACCACTTTGATCGATAAATATCTCAAATGCCAAAGGCTGCCAACGATTTGGGTCCGTAAAGAACGGATTGCCCGGCACTATCAGACGAAGCGGGTCATTGACAGGCTGATAAAACTGATTGGCGTAAAGCTCATCTTCATTACTGCCATCTTGTAAACCAAAGCGGATGATTTGCGCTGCGATATAATTACCCAAGGCAGCAGGACTACCCGTTGAGACATAATCTGTATCACGAAAAGTCATATCATAGCCGAGAGTTTCCATGAGGTTATCGGCCGTGCCGAACGATATGAATACCCCCGGAGAAAAGCGGAAACGATGACGGATCAAGCGATATGCCGCATAGCTCATTGCTTCCTCCTGCGCTTCTTTACGATTGTCAGGCGTAGCGATCCCAGAAAACGGACAGATAAATCCGTCTGTGATTTGGCCAAGAAAATAAGGCTTAGCCGTCGGCTCAAAGGCCGCCCAGGCATCATACATTGCCGCCGAAATATGAAAAAGATTACGGGCATGCACGGTCGGTCGAGCATTGTCTCTCCGAATACTCTCCAACAATACTTCGTTCCACTCTCTAGCGATCGAGTGATCTTGAGCCAAGCCAAGCAAAGGCCCACAACAAAGCAATACACCTAATAAGCTTGTAGTGAATATATTTCTCATCATCCTTTAGTCTTCAACTCCAATATCCTCAAAACGTAACGCAAGACCATAAAGCTGCGCCGATGACAAAAGGCATTTTGTCATATACGAAAATAAGCATATGGAAACTTAAAAGTGTAGCCTCAATCGAGAATAAAGCCTCCTTCTGCCTTCCATTTTTGCCACCATTCGATAGTCGGGGCCTCATTGGCGGGAAGAGTTGGGAGTTCGGCGAGGCCGAAAAAACGCAACTCCTTGGCCTCATCGGAACGATCTAGGAGCTCTCCTTCCCAGTCATTGCAATGAAAAACGACTGTAAAATATTGCACAGCATCTCCATTAGGGTAATACACCGTTTCAGCTTCGGGCCGCGTACTAAGCCCAATTGCGTTGACCGATTTTAAACGTAGGCCACTTTCTTCTGCTGCCTCACGAATGATACATTCACTGATACTTTCGCCTTCTTCAAAGCCTCCGGCAATCAATCCCCAGCGGTTGTTATCCGTTCGGCGCAGTAACAAGATTTCGCCGCTCGCATTTTCAATGATAATGCGAGCGGCGGGATGTATGATTTTGCGAGAGCCTATGAGCTCCCTTAAAGCCATTATATATGACATTAGTCTGCGTTGGCTAAAGCACTAATAGCAGCAAAATCTTCATCACTCAATTCGATCTCTCCTGAAGCGACATTTTCCGCTAGGTGGGCCGAGGAAGACGTTCCGGGAATCGGTACCATCACCTCCGAATGCCTTAACAGCCACGCGATCGCAATCTGATAAACGGAAGCGCCATATTTAGCCGCAATTTGCTTGAGCGTTTCATTGTCCATATCACCTGCATCCAAAGGGTACCAAGGGATGAAGGCAGCCTCATTGGCTTCGCACCATTTCAGTTCGTTTTCCCACTTACGATAGCGGAGTGAGTAGCGATTTTGCAGACTGACAACTTTGATGTGCTTAGTCGCTTCGGCCAGTTCTTCTTCACTGACTTCAGATAAACCTAGATGCCGGATATAGCCCTGATCTTGCAGTTCTTTGAGCTTTCCGAGGCTTTCCCCTAGGGGAACGTTTGGGTCGATGCGATGCAACTGATAAAGGTCAATGCGTTCGAGTTTTAGGCGTTTGAGACTCGCTTTGAGGGCATCTTCGAGGTATTGAGGATCAGCGCGGGGCTTCCATTGATTAGGTCCTTGCCGGGTCAGGCCGCCTTTGGTAGCGATCACCAATTGGTCGGCATAGGGATGCAGGGCTTCTGCGATCAATTCTTCCGAGACATTGGGACCGTAAGCGTCGGCAGTATCGATAAAATTGACGCCCAACTCTATACAATCTCGGAGTACCTTGATGGCTTCGGCTTTGTTTTTGGGTGGGCCCCAGACGCCATCGCCTGTGATACGCATCGCACCAAAACCCAGTCTGTTGATGGCCAGATCGCCACCTAATTGTAAAGTGTACTTACTCATTTTGGGGTGTTTTATTGATTAAACCCTCAAGGAGGATCAATCGTTACAGCGAGGGTTAAAATTTAGCAAATTTTAGCTTTCCGCTGACTCTGGCTTAGGATTTTTCTTGGGGCTCCTTCGGAGAACGCTTATTCGTATCTGTTGAGCGCTAAGGCTTTTTTGCGATAAAGATCCGGTTTTTGGGGTTACCCTCATCCCTTCGATCATCTTGCAGCACAAAGCCATTTCTCAGTAGTAGCTTTTTTGAGGGCTGATTATCATCTTGAGTGTAGGCCTCGATCAAATCCAACTTTTGCGGCCCAAAGCCATAAGCCAATACTGCTTCCATGGCCTCATTCATGATTCCCTGCCCATGAAAGTCGGTATGAAGATCATAGCCTACTTCCGCCTGTTTTTTGTCGTCGGTGAAGTTCCACAGGCAGATCGAACCGATCATCTTCGGGTCTTCCTTAAGGCAAATGCTCCAATAAAGGATTGCTTCATTGGCAATGTCCTGATCTCGCAGGCGAATAAACTCTTCTGCGTCTGCCAAGGTCTTGGGCATAGGGCGCTTGACCAAAGCGTTCACCGCAGGGTCAGACCTAAGAAAAAATACTGCCTCGGCATCGGAGCGGAGCGTTCGGCGCAGCCGTAAACGATCAGTACTTAGTTCGGGGAATGGGTTAAAGGGCATAGGTTAAAAAATCAGGGTCTCTTTTAAGTTATTTTGCCCTTTTTTGCAAAAAGGGCGGCTTGAGGATCGGGATCGCAGCAGGCTTGCGTTTGGGGTACTTTTGGCCAATGCAAAAGTACCATGAGTGGCAAAAAAAAAAGAGGCACGATCACTCGCACCTCTTTTCAAAATATATCTTAAAAATTAGGCAGTGGCGTAAACACCTTTGCGCGTAATTTTAGCTTCAAAATCTCCGCGGAAGCGCTGGATCGTATTGCGCACTGGCCATGCCGCAGCATCAGCGAGGGCACAAACGGTACGGCCTTCCATCGTATCACAAAGTTCGAGGAGGGTGTCGAGATCTCTCATTTCGCCATCTCCACGATCGATTTTCTTGAGCATCTTGACAAACCAGCCGGTTCCTTCGCGACATGGCGTACACTGTCCACAAGACTCGTGATCATAGAAATAAGAGACACGGATCAAAAACTTGACGATATCTGTGTCCTCATCGAGGATACACATACCTCCGGTTCCGACAAAGGTCCCTACGGTACGCAAAGAGTCTGCATCCATGGTGATTCCCTCGATCATTTCCGCTGTCAATACAGGGACCGAAGAACCTCCAGGAACTACTGCTTTGAGTTTTTTGCCACCCCTGATCCCCCCGGCTACTTTGTAGATGAGGTCAGAGATCAACATACCCGAAGGGTACTCATACATCCCAGGACGATTGACGTGTCCGGCGATACCGTACAACATCGGACCAGGGAAGGTCGCACACCCGATTTTGCTATACCAATCTGCGCCGTTTTGCATGACTAGCTTGACGTGCGCAAGAGTTTCAATATTGTTGATGGTGGTTGGCTTGCCCCATAGTCCAAACTGAGCCGGAAATGGTGGCTTAGAACGCGGGTAAGCCCGCTTGCCTTCCAAAGACTCCATAAGAGAAGTCTCTTCACCACAAATGTAGGCACCCGCCCCTTTGTGAACGTGAAAGTGAATGCTAATGCCTGTACCCATGATGTTGTCGCCAGCGTAGCCTTTGGCATAAGCTTGGTCAACGGCTTCTTGCATCATGTCGATCCAATCAGCATACTCACCACGGATGTAGCAATAAGCAGCATCCATTTCCATGGCATAACAAGCGATCAATGCGCCCTCGATAAAGAGATGCGGATTGTATTCAAAAATCCTGCGGTCTTTGTGAGTACCTGGCTCAGATTCATCTCCATTACAAGCGAGGTAGCGAGGTACCCCTTCTTGCTTCGGAGGCATGAAAGACCACTTCAAACCTGCGTTAAAGCCCGCACCTCCACGTCCGCGGATGTTGGCTTTCTTGACTTCGTCAATGACAGATTTACGGTCCCACTTCTTGTCAGTCAGGACTTTACGGAGGGTTTCATAACCGTTATATTCCTTTTCATAAACTGCAATGTCATGCAGGTTTGGAATATCAGGTAGGATTAACTTGTTATAATTTTTCCAATCCATGGAAATCTAGCTTTCAAATTGAGCTTGAAGTTAG
>JBCAWW010000345.1:0-6247 GCA_038534415.1 Bacteroidota bacterium
CTCGCGATGGTAGTATCATAGACTTTTTGAACCAATACGCACCTGTCCAAATCAGTCCCGACGCCCAAGTCGATTATCTAGATTATGACTGGTCATTGAACGAGATAAAGAATAAAGGTTGAGTGTGTTTTGATAGTGTCGGCTAATGTCACCCGAAGGGTAAGTTAGCCGGCATTTTTTCGTATCACATTTTGCTTATTTGTTTGCCAGCTAAGGATTTACGTCCTTAAATAATCATTCCGTTGTCTTTACACTACAATCCTCTAATCCATGCACATCGTTATCATTGGCAATGGCATCGCGGGAATTTCGGTAGCCCGTCATGTCCGGAAGCTCAGTGACCATCGCATTACGGTCATCTCCGGCGAAACGGAGTACTTCTGGTCTCGGACCGCGCTTATGTACATCTACATGGGTCATATGAAGTTTGAGCATACTCAGCCATACGAGCCATTTTTTTGGAAGAAAAACCGAATCGATCTGGTCAAAAAATGGGTCAAAAGCATCGATCCAGCCAATAAGAGCCTAGCGTTCTCCGACGGAGAAAGCCTCCAATATGATAAGCTGGTACTCGCGACAGGCTCTACCCCCAATAAATTTGGCTGGCCGGGCCAAGACCTCAAGGGCGTGCAAGGCATGGTCTCTAAGCAAGACCTTGATAGCATGGAGGAGTACTCCAAAGATACCGAGCATGCGGTGATTATCGGTGGGGGCTTGATTGGGATTGAGATGGCGGAGATGTTTCACTCACGCCATATTCCGGTTACCTTTTTGGTCCGCGAAAAAAGTTTTTGGAGAGGCGTGATGCCTCCCGAAGAATCAGAAATGATCAATCAGGAGATCTATGCCGCCCATGGTATTGATTTGCAATTAGGTACCGAACTAAAAGAGATATTACCGGACGAAAATGGGCGCGCTCGCGCCGTCATCACCAGCAAGGGAGAAGAAATCGCCTGCCAATTTGTAGGACTTACGGCGGGTGTACACGCCAATACGGACCTAGCCGAGAAGGCCGGGATTGAGACGGGAAGAGGCTTTTTGGTAGATGAACATTTACAAACCAATGTAGCTGATATTTATGCGGTAGGCGACTGCGCCGAACTCCGCAATCCAGCCCCTGGGCGGCGAGGTATCGAAGCCGTTTGGTATACCGGCAAATTGATGGGACCCGTTCTGGCACAGACCCTCTGCGAAAAACCTACTGTATATCAACAAGGACTCTGGTTTAACTCCGCCAAGTTTATGGATATGGAGTATCAGGTCTATGGTAGCGTCGGCAATGATGTTCGCGAAGGCGAAAAGCACCTATTTTGGAAGCATCCAGAACAAAATAAAGCCATTCGTTTGGTTTATGCGGAAGATGATAGCCGTATTCTTGGCTTCAATGTGATGGGCATTCGTTTCCGTCAGGAGGTCTGCCACGAATGGATTGCGGCGGGCGCCCATATTGAAACAGTATTGGCCAATCTCAATCGCGCCAATTTTGATCCCGAGTTTTTTGCGCATTACGAGAGCGACCTCATAGATCTATACAATCAGCAAAATCCTGAAGCTGCCGTTGAAATAGCGCCCTACTCTGTCAAATCCCTTTGGCGCTCAGTAGCATTTCTCGCCTTAAGTGCGCTGCTATTACTTTCCTGTTCGTTTGTACTCCCTGGCCCAGTGCTGAGTGGTATTTTCCAAGGCTTGGCCGGCTTTGCCTTAACGGTAGGCCTCGTTCGCGGTATCGAACTATTCTACAAACTTTCTTCCCACCCTAAAGTCAGTTGGCGCTAAGCCCCCAAACCCCCTAAATTCTATGCAAGGATTAAAAAATATCGGCTTAGCCATCTTTGTGGCCATGCTTGTTTTCTTTAGCTCCCTCGTTGTGATTAGCAGCTTTGAGGTAAATGATACCAGTATCGGCAAACTCGAAAGCAGCCTCAGCAACAAAGTCGGCCTCAACGCTGATCATATTTCCACCTTCCTGGGCGTACTCGCCGAGCAAAGTGGTCAAACTCAAAACAAATTGGGCTTCGTCTCTACCGTCAAAGACGCTATCAAAGAAGCCAATAAGCAGATCGGAGCCCGCTATGCGGTAAACGAAGCCACTTTAACGCAATACCTTGCCATCGCTCGCACGGAGCAAGATGGTAAGTTTGTGATGACCAATGATTCACGCAGTACCGCCAACGAATTGCTCCCCGAAGCCATTCGCCAGACGGTCAGCGATTATACCGGCTGGTTGATCGACCGTCAATTTGACTCGGCCGAAGACTTCAACAACAATGCCCGCGGGGGGGTGCAAGGAGCCATCGATGGCGCGATCGCCAAAGCTCAGATTGAACCCTCACGTCATAATGACACCCTCTTTGAAACGCTCAAAGCTACTGGTACGGGCTTCTTTTGGGAAAATAAGCTAACCCTCTTCTGGATCATCTTTGGGCTAGGAGTAGCGGGTGCCTTGATGTATATCTACCCTGCCTTTTTTGATGGCAATCCCGGCATCAAACACAATCATATTTATCATGATTCGCATAGCTCGCGGGGCTTGATCGGTGTGATCACAGGTATCTATCTCGTAGGCTTTTACATCCTTCTCTACTTCTTCCACTTTTGGATCACAGAGTGGATCACCTTGGTCGATCCGGTGGCCAATCTCCTGCGAGGCGAAGATGCCAGTCGCTGGTTCATGTATGGATTCCTTTATACCGTCGTTATTCTGGTGATGGGCATCCGTATGCTCACCAAGTATCGTCATAGCCGCTATCATCAGGTGAGGACCTTTTCGGTGATGTTTTTCCAGACGGCATTTGCCTTCATTATCCCGCAGATCCTATTTGTATTGAATCAGCCGGAGATGGACCTCAAAAACGCATGGCCGCTCAACTATTCCTTCTTTTTTGACTACAATCTTAATGGCCATATCGATGATGGCACCATAGGCATATTCTTATTAGGATGGGGGATCGCCCTCTTCCTGATTGGCGTACCGACCTTTACCTACTTCTATGGCAAGCGTTGGTATTGCTCCTGGGTTTGTGGTTGTGGGGGCTTGGCTGAGACTTTGGGTGATCCTTACCGCCAATTATCTGATAAGACTACCGAAGCTTGGCAGATCGAGCGTGTCTTGATCTACGGAGTATTGGTTTTTGCGGTCGTGATGACGGGCTATGTATTATTTGCCTATTTCGCAGACGTTTACCCAAGCTTTGGCTTCAATCGTTGGTTGATCTTGGCCTTATTTTATGGTGGCGCGGCTGGATTGTTTTTCTTTCACCGCAAGAAGTATCCAGCGATGAGTCGCAAGAAGATTCTCTCCGTCATGGGGGTAGTACTCTTCATGGTAAGCTTTGGTGTACTCGCTGGCTATATGGAAACAGGTTCTGCTACGGCAAATGTTAGCCATGACAATCTCAAGTCGATTTATGGCTTTGCGATCGGTTCTATGTTTGCAGGTGTGATCGGTACCGGTTTGTACCCAATTCTTGGCAACCGCCCATGGTGTCGTTTTGGTTGCCCATTGGCTGCCTACTTAGGTCTTGTACAGCGCTTCAAGTCTCAGTTTCGCATCACCACCAATGGAGGCCAATGCATCTCCTGCGGCAACTGTTCGACCTACTGTGAAATGGGGATCGACGTACGTGCCTATGCTCAACGCGGTCAAAATATCGTACGCTCTTCTTGTGTTGGTTGTGGGGTATGTGCAGCAGTTTGTCCTCGCGGCGTGCTTTCTCTTGAAAACCTCGAGAACACTGATGAAACTCGCATGAACGAAGTGAAGTACTAGGAACAAATTTCGAATAAGAAATATAGCATGCAGAAGTAAAGCTTAGGGCTTGCTTCTGCATTTTGCTTTTGGGGCCTGCTTCGCAGAACGCTTCTATCGGCCTAAGCAATAGGCCCAAAAGGATAAGCGTTCCGCGCAGCGGCAGTAAAAACACTACTCCAACTCCAAGCCCAGAGCATCTAGGGAACCAGCACCTTCTCGGATAATCGAAATTTCGTCCTCCCCTTTGCTACAATCGATCACGGTCGAGGGGGTGATCCCACCAAAACCTACATCCAAAAACAGATCGACCAATTTGCCATAGCGGTCATCAATTTCGTGAGGATCGGAGTAGATCTCGACCTCTTCATCGTCCATCGGCAGACTGATAGAGGCAATGGGGCCACCAATCAAATTGGCCAGGCGGATCGGTACGGGATGATCTGGCACCCGAATACCGACGGTTTTTTTGGTTTGAAAATGTCGCGGAATACCTTTTGAGGCCTCCAAGATGAAGGTGTAAGGTCCGGGCAAAGCATTGCGCATCAGCTTATAGACAGGGGTGCTGACATGATTGGCATAAGTAGCGATGATCTTTAGATCCTCACAGACGCAGGAGAGAGAAGCCTTTTGAGGGTCGATGCCCTTGATCTGACAGATGCGATTTACCGCCTTTTTGTTGGTGATATCGCAGCCAAAACCATAGAGCGTATCGGTGGGATAAATAATGACACCACCTTTTTGTAGGACCTCTGCTGCCTGTCGTAGCAATCTATCTTGGGGAGTATCTGGATGGAGGTCAATACGCATTTTTCTTGCTTGTAAGGATGGTAAATTAGTTATATTTTTGGGAAATACGGCTTCTCGATACATTTTGCCGTTTCAAGTGATTTACCCCATGAAAAAGATATCCTGGTTTCTACTATTATTTCTTGGTTTTGGCGTAACGGCTTTTGCACAGCAAGGGCTTAAGCTTGGCGGCTTTCTTTTGCCCCAAGCGAGCGTATTGCTCAACAGCCAGGACCAAAGTCTAGATGATGATGTGTATCGTCTGGCCGTTTTAGATGGCATGGCCGCTGGTGTTACTTTTGGTTATGACTTTAACGACTACATCGGTTTTCGTCTCAACCCTCAGTACTCCTTGCAGGGTGGCAAGTACACAGACCGTAGAGACATTGATAGCCGCAATAAGTACATAACTCGGCTTGAGTACCTAAAAATCCCATTGGTATTGCACTTCAATTCAAATCCAGTCAACCACAAAGTGGTTTTTGTTTTTGAAGCAGGTGCCTCTTTAGGGCTTTTGACTCGAGCGCGTATGTATGACGACAACACGGACTTTGATCCTGGAGTTCCTGATAATTTCAGCAATTTCCCTAGTGTGCGAGAAACTTATATGCCATTTACCGTCAATTTGACGGGTGGGATCGGTTTTGATATACGCTTGGACTATGATATGCAGCTTAACCTCCGCTTGGTAGGAGATTATAGCCTACAAGATGTAGAGAACAAAAGAGCAGAGTTTCGTCTCTCCGAGAACGGTTCTACTGTCGATCAAAGATATTGGGAATGGGCGCGTGGTGCGACCCGCAATGTCGAGACCTATGGTATCAGTAGTGGTATTATGATCGGTCTTACTTGGATGTTCCCGACTGCTGGCGAATAAGCCTTAGCGGTCTGAACTGCTTTTTTTACCTAATTCGCATACTAGAGCTTATCTTTGGTATGCGAATTTTAATTTAAAGCCTGTGATAGCTTACGTAGAAGGAAAGATCGCGCACATTGAAGCGACCCACGCCATCATTGATGTTGGTGGGATAGGATATCAGATACGAATTTCGGTCAATACCTACAGCCGGATCAAGGACAAGGAAAAGGTAAAATTACATACCTTTTTTCAGGTTAGAGAGGATGCTCAAACGCTCTATGGTTTTGATCAAGCACAAGAAAAATCACTCTTTGAGCAACTAATCAGTATCTCTGGCGTTGGGGGGAATACAGCGATGGTGATTCTTTCGAGCATCAGTGCGACGGACCTAATCATCGCCATTAGGTCGGGAGATGCGATGGCGCTCAAACAAGTCAAAGGCATTGGCGCTAAGACAGCTGGGCGGATTATTTTGGAGCTAAAGGACAAAATTGGCGCTGTAGGAGGCGAAAGCAGCGGTGCTGCGAGCAGTAGCAATAATATCACGGCCAATAAGGTAGAAGCCTTGGCCGCGCTCGCTCAGCTCGGACTTTCCAAAGCAGACGCCAGTAAGCGAATCGACAAAGTATTAAAGGCCAACGGCTCGGACCTTTCTGTTGAGCAAATAATAAAGCTAGCCTTACGAAATGGCTAAAACCTTTCAAGGTGAAAAAATTTTAACCTTTTAAATAAAACCACTTTCTCTTATAATTGCCGTAGATGTAGGATTTACAAATAAAGAGCCTTCGAATTACCCCACAACTTTGGTGGATATTTTCTAAGTTTGTAAACCTTATATATAAAACTCTTCA
>JBCAWW010000346.1:0-6231 GCA_038534415.1 Bacteroidota bacterium
AATACATCGCGGTTGTGGATTTCTACCGCTAGTTGGTTACGTCCGGCTGGCACCATCACTTCGACTACGCTAGCACCAACTACCATCGGTGGTGGGGATGAAACTACTTTTTTCAATTTCTTCTTAGATAAGAATGTGTTCCAGGACGGACGTAACCAACTAGCGGTAGAAATCCACAACCGCGATGTATTTAGCTCTGACTTAGGATTTGATATGTTCATCGAAGATGCCCCTGTTGCCAATCCTCCTGCCTTAGGTTGTGAAGATGGTAATGATGGTCATATTGCTTGTTTTACTTCGATTGCACCGACTTCTCAGACCAGCAATATGCTATTCCCAACCGCTTCTCACCGCTTTCAGTTACTCTTCCAACAAGGGGACGCTTATACGATCGGTGGTGGAACTGTGCCCGGAAACCATGACTTTACGGGTTTTGTTGGCCTTAATGGTAGTAGCGAAGTGGGACACCTTGCCGTGAATCACGAAAATACTCCCGGTGGTGTCTCCATGATCGATTTGCACTATGTTGATTCTACGCTGCTTTGGGTGGTGGATTCGACTCAGGCGATTGACTTTTTCAACAATGACTTGGTTACTACGACACGTAACTGTTCTGGTGGTATCACCCCTTGGGGAACGATTATCACTGCAGAAGAAACTTCCAACAGCGCGGACCTAAATGCTGATGGTTATACTGATGTGGGATGGTTGGTTGAGATCGATCCATTGACTAATCAAGTCAAAGAATACGGCAATGGTATCCAAGAAAAGCTATGGGCAGCAGGTCGTGTTTCTCACGAAAATGCAGTAGTGCTAAATGATTCTGTTACGCTTTATACAGGAGAAGATGGCGGATCTAGTGCCGTATTTAAGTTTGTTGCCGATACACCCGGTGATCTTAGCGCCGGCGCTCTTTATGCACTTCAGCTAGATAGTACGCTTGTTGGTGGTGAGCCTACGGTAACGACTGGAACTTGGGTCAGTATACCTAACACTACCCAAGTCGACCGCAACACAACTCGCTCATTGGCGATAAGTCTTGGTGCCACTAACTTTAGCGGTGTTGAAGATATTGAAGTAAGCCCGATAGACGGCAAAATGTACTTTACCTCAAAAGGCTTAGGCCGTATTTTCCGCTTTAGTGATGACGGTATGACAGTCTCTGACTTTGAAACTTTTGTGGGAGGTACCTCTTATGTCCTCAATACAGAGCAAGGTGTATTTATCGAACCTTGGGGTGGTGGCAATGATAATCTTACTTTTGATGATCTTGGTAACCTTTGGGTATTGCAAGACGGTGGAAACGATTATGTTTGGGTAGTGCTTCCTGATCATACGCAAGCAGAGCCTAAAGTAGAGTTGTTTATGTCTGCGCCAATTGGCTCTGAGCCAACAGGTTTGACCTTCTCTGAGGACTATCGTTTTGGTTTTATCTCTATCCAGCATCCAAGTAGCGCCAATACCCCTCAGCAAGATGCTACTGGCAATGATATCAACTTCAATGCTTCCGCTACGATCGTATTCTCTCGTGATGCCTATCTCGGTGCTCAGCCTCCAATTGCGGCTTTCAAAGCAGATACTCAAGTAGTACAGCTCGGCAACACAATAACCTTTACTGACACTAGCCTCAATTACCCGACTTCTCGCTTTTGGGTATTCAATGGTGGTGTGCCAGCGATCTCTACTCAAAAAGTACAGGACGTTACTTTCCCTGGAGTGGGATTATTTACTGTCGAGTTATATGTGAGCAATGCAGCTGGTTCTGATACTGCGGTTTATCAGCAGCATATCGAAGTTGTTTCTAATGTGGATATCGAAGATGAGTTTGCCGCTAAGGGCTTGAAGGTTTATCCAAACCCGACTCAAGGTGAACTAAGTCTCGAAATGAACTTAGAAGGTGGAGAAGATGTACAAGTAGAAGTATTTGACATCACGGGTCGTAAGATCGCTCATCTACTCAATACTACTGCCAACGCAGGTCCTTCAAGATGGGATTTTGATCTAAGTCAAACGGGTGCAAACCAAGCTGCTTTGATCTTGAGTATCTCAGTTGATGGCAAGCAAAATAGACGTCTGATTCAAGTTACGCGTTAAGAGGCGGTTTAAAAATGGCTCTTTGGCTTGAAAACGAAATTTCAAAATCCAACCAGCCTCTAAGGAACGCTCAAAAAATAGCTTATGTCTCTTCGCTTGATCTCTTTCACCAGTCCAGCATCAGAAAAAGACTCATTTGGCTCGCCAAACTCTCTTTTCCTTTGTTGCTCTGTTAAAAGATGCCTGCGCGAAATGGACAACTTATTTGTTTCGTGTTCCAAACTTATTTTATGTTAATAGTCGGGGATACATTCTAGTATCCCCGCTTCTATATCAAGGATATGAGAGTTTTCGTCCTACTACCGTTTATTCTTTTTTGCACTTTGGCTTGGAGTCAAAATGCGAATCCCAATCAAGGAATTGTTTACGATGATATCATGCAGGCATTGGAGGCTGAGCGTTCTGCGGAGCAGCTCAACCTAAGAGATCAAGCCTTGTTTCATATCGATAGTAGCATCCAAGGGCTAACAGAACTGCGCTTTCTCAATCTCATGCGCAACCAAATGGAGGAATGGGACACTGATATCTTTGCTTTGCAAAAGTTGGAAGTCTTGAATGTGCGGCAAAATCAACTCAAAGACTTTGCTCCTGAATTAGCCGAAATGGAGCAATTGATCCGTCTGGATATCGCTCACAACAATATTACCGCTATCTCTGATGCTATCGGAGGGATGAAGAAACTACGCTTTCTCCATATGTCCCTCAATTATCTGACGAGCGTATCGCCTGAACTTGGCCGTTGCAAAAAGCTAGAGGTGCTCGAACTACAAAACAACCAACTCAGCCATCTCCCAGAGAGCATCGCTAAACTGAAAAAACTCAGGGTACTCAACCTTGGCTACAATCAATTTCATGCTTTTGATCCACAATGGAGCAAATTGAAAAGACTGGAAGAGTTGAATTTAGAATTCAATCAAGTCCGTGAACTACCCGCCGATATCGATCAATTTGAAAACCTCAGCAGCCTTATCCTCACTCACAACCGCCTCGAAAGTCTGCCTGAGAATTTTTGCAAACTCAAAAATCTACAACTCCTTATCCTCAGTAGCAATCAACTCACTGCGCTACCTGAAAACATCAGTCAATTACAAAATCTCCGCAGCTTGATTGCGATAGACAATGCGTTCTCCGAGGAGGAGAAAGCCCGGATCAGAGCGGCCTTGCCGAACGCTAAGGTCTATTTGTAGATTGCTCTATTCCTAAATTTATCCTCAACAGACTGGGAATTTTACTCGTATGCACTTGGATTTACTATATTGGTAAGCCCATTCAATTAGGAGAAATATATACCCAAGTGAGAAATATTCCTTTTTCTTTGTTACTGGTCATTTTGGCTGGGTTTTGGAACTCAATAAGCGCGCAACAAAGTGCCAGTATCTCCATGCAAATAATGGATGAGGATACAGAATCTCCCATGCTTGCAGCGACTGCAAGATTGTATAGCCTGCCGGATAGTGTTTTACGGGCCGGGTTATTGACTGACGGCGAAGGGCGATGCAGTTTTCAAGGCATCCCTCAAGGAGAATATCTGCTAGTGCTGAGCTATATCGGATTCGAAAATCTGTTTCAGCCAGTCTTGGTAGGTAGTCTCAATCAATATTACGATCTGGGCAAGCTCATGCTGAAAGCCTCTGCCAAACAACTAGATGAAGTGCTAATCGAAGGTCAGCAAGGCACTGTTGCCACTTCGATGGATAAAAAAAGCTTCAATATCGACGACAATATCTCTCAATCAGGAAGCTCCGCTTTAGATGCTATGCGCAGTTTACCTGGCATCACGGTAGATGCAGAGGGGAAAATCGTTCTGCGAGGCAGTGATCAAGTGGCTATCCTAATCGATGGTAAGCCAATCGAGTCTAACGGGTTTTGGCAATCAGCAAGGCTTAGACAATCTCCCCGCTGCCAATATCGAACGAATAGAAATTATCAACAATCCTTCGGCTAAGTATGATGCTTCAGGTATGGCTGGGGTGATCAATATCGTCTATAAAACTGATAAGGAAGAAGGCTTTAAAGGAGATGTCGGTTTTACCTATGGCCTCGGAGAATTGACAGAGCGCAAGCCTGATCTGCCTACAGAATTAGGACGTTTTAGCGTCAACCCCAAATACATCCCAAGCCTAAGTTTGAACTACAACCGTAAAAAAGTACGCGCTTTTTTACGGGCTGAAGTCCTCAATCAGGAGAAACTCCCCAACAATGAATTCAATACGCGTAGCTATGACAATGGGGATGTTTTTGTCTCACAAGTGCCTGAAAACAGGAAGCAAACTCAATATATCCTCAACGGAGACATTGACTGGGAGATCAATGAGCGCAATACCCTGGGGTTTTCTACGCTCTTTGATTATGAAAGTCATGTCGATACTGCCCAAGTTCCTTATATCAATCTTACGAGTGATGTTCGTAACCGCTATTGGCATTGGTCCGAAAACGAAGTAACGGGCTTTCTCAACTATCGCCTCAACTACCAACATCGTTTTCAACAGCCCGGCCACAAACTCGAAACTAGCCTTCAATACACCCGGGGATGGGAGGACGAAACTTACTTTTTGACTGATAGTTCTGCAATCCGTATCGGTCAGGACACGACTCATATCATCGCGATTGAGCATACGAGCGTGTTTTTGCTCAACTATACCAAACCCCTCAAAAGCGGTCGTTTGGAGACTGGTACCAAAATTCAAATCAGACGGATACCTGTTACCTATGAGATAGGACAAGGAGAGGAATCGATCATATATCCCGAATTGGGGACGACTTCTGATTGGGGCGAAGACATCTATGCGGCTTATGCGACCTACGTTTGGGAAAAGATGCGCTACGAAATTGAAGCAGGTTTACGGGCAGAGCAAACGCAGGTGTTTTACTCACTTGATCCGGTCAATATCTACTATGATCAAAATGATGCTTATGATTATTTTGAGCTTTATCCCAATCTCCGATTAACGCTCAAACTCCATCCCCAACACGGGCTTTCGGTTTTTTATAATCGTCGGGTAGATCGTCCGGGAGAGCCCGAATTGAGAGTTTTTCCTAAGTATGATGATCCCGAATTGATGAAGGTGGGTAATCCGTATTTGCGTCCTCAGTTTACTCAAACCTTTGAGGCAGCCTATCGCTATAGCTGGGAAAAAGGCTCCTTTTTCTTTTCGGCCTACTATCGTCTGATCGACAATCCATTTACGCGAGTATATGCCATCGATACGACTAGCGCCCCTTACAATATTGTCAATCGGATATATCAAAATGTTGGCAGCGGCAATCAAGTGGGAATCGAAATCTTAGCCAGTCATCGGTTAAGCAAAGTGTGGAAAGTTTCCGGCAGCCTGAACGTCTACAATAATACCATCAATGCCTATACGGGTACGCTGCTATTTCCCTACGAACGGCCATTTAGTATCCCCAAAACCCAAAGCCCGACTTGGGACGCAAAGCTCAACAATGAATTTAGTTTGCCCGAAGACTTTCGGATCCAGTTGACCGCGCTTTACTATGCCCCATTCAATATCGCCCAGGGGCGGCAATTGTCGCGTGCTTCGATTGATCTAGGACTCAAAAAATCGATCTGGGACAATAAGGGAGAGATACTGTTTTCCTTTACTGATATGTTCAATCAGTTTGGGATCAGGCAAGAAATCGAGGGAGAAGGCTTTACCAATTTGTATGAAAACTACTATGAGACCCAAGTAGCCAGATTGGGCTTTAGGTATAAGTTTTAGTGGGGCCGCTTCGCGGAACGCTTAGTTTTTTTATTAAGGTTGCGGCGCAAAATCTTGCGCTGCTAGCGATAATCGTTCTGCGAAGCAGTCAATCCAAGATCACCAAAACAGACTCAATAGTCGCCAGTGAATCCGCTAGGGCGGGTCGAGTTTTGCCAAGCACTCTTAAACCAGTCATAAATGCGTAAAGTGATCTGGCTAAGGTGGGCAGGTCTTTGCCTTTAGAGATTTCGCCTGAGCGAACGCCTTTTTCTAATAGCTCCACAAAATAATGCACCATCGCTGCTTTGTGCTTTTGGATAGCCTCCAACAAAAACGGATCACACGGCAGCAGTTCGGTGGTGGTATTGACCATAAAACAACCCTTTTGATTGGGATCATCTTGGTCCTCACTGATGACTCTATAAAAGACCTT
>JBCAWW010000347.1:0-6225 GCA_038534415.1 Bacteroidota bacterium
ATCGAAGAAGATTCTGTGTACAATGCCCTCGATTTTACCAACCTATACACAGGTTCGGGAGTGGGGATTGGAGATATAAACAATGACGGCCTCCCAGATATATTTATGGGAGGCTGTATGAATAGTAGTGCCTTGTTTCTCAATCAAGGCGAAATGAAATTTGAAGAGATTACGCGTTCTGCGCAGCTGACTACCGACAGATGGATCACAGGCGTCAGCATGCTAGACATCAATCAGGATGGTTGGTTAGACATTTATCTCTGTGTCTCGGGTCCGGCTGCAGCCGAACGCAAAAATCTCCTTTACATCAACCAGCAGGACTTAACGTTCCGCGAAGAAGCGGCAAAATACGGACTCGATATTGAAGCCCAGTGCACCCAAGCCGCCTTCTTTGATTATGACAAGGATGGCGATTTGGACGTTTATTTAGCCGTCAATCCCACCGATTACGCGATTTTTAATGTCAACAATATTCGTCGCAAAAAGACCCAAGGCGAAGCCGCTAGCACAGATCTACTCTACCAAAATCAAGGCGATGGTACTTTCCGCAATGTATCGGCAGAGTCAGGTATTCTGATCGAAGGCTATAGTCTCGGCCTCAATGTGAGTGATCTCAATGGCGATCACTGGCCTGATGTGTATGTTACCAACGATTTTCTATCCAACGATCTTCTCTACATCAACCAAAAAGACGGCACTTTCCGCAATGAAGCGGCCAAAACCTTTAAACACACCAGTTTTGCCAGCATGGGCATAGATGTGGCCGACCTCGACAATGATGCTCAGCCGGAAATCTACGTAGTAGACATGTTTCCTGAAGATCCCTACCGCCAAAAAATGCTCATGCCAGGAGCGGACCACAACCGCTTTCGATATATTCTGCAAGCTGGCTATGAACCCCAATATTCTCGTAATACTCTACAATACAACAATGGTGATGGCAGTTTTAGTGAGCTGAGTCAGCTTGCCGGATTGCATAAATCTGATTGGAGTTGGAGCCCCTTGCTGGCTGATTTTGACAATGACGGACGCAGAGATGTCTTTATTGCCAATGGCTTCCTGCGTGATATGGGCGATCTCGATTATATCAAATACAATAAGGATCAGATATTTGGCTCGCCAGCCTCGATTAGAGAGCGCCAGCTCAAACATATTAGTGAGCTCAAAGGCATCAAACTGCCTAACTATATTTACCAAAATCAAGGAGACTTTGCGTTTGCAAACCAAAGTGAGACTTGGGGCTTCGAGGATTCAACCTATTCCAATGGAGCCGCCTATGGCGATTTGGACTTGGATGGTGATCTCGATTTGGTGGTCAACAATCTCAACCAAAAAGCCCTCTTATATCAAAACCAAAGCCAGCAACTCGATCCTCAACATTATATTAGCTTCCAACTAAGTGGGCCTGCCAACAACCTTAATGGACTCGGAACCAAAGTCTGGGTTTATCTTGAAGAGGAAGTGCACTACGAGGAGTTTCATACCAATCACGGTTATGAGTCCAGTATGATCCCACAGTTGCATTTTGGTCTCGGCTCCGCCGAACGCGTGGACAGTATCGTATTGCTCTGGCCAAATCTCGAAAAGCAAGTTTGGCGTTCACCGAAGGTGGATACCCTACACCAACTCAGCTACCAGTCGTTGGAGCCTAGCCCAATGCCTCAGTACGCAACAGAGAAAGCCAGCATATTTAGCCAAAAAGCCTTCATCGCGGCAATGCACCAAGAAGATGCCCATGTAGATTTCAATGTTCAGCGACTTTTGCCGCATGAGTACACCAAGCTTGGACCCGCATTGACCGTAGCAGATGTAAATGGCGATGGAAAAGAAGATATTTATTTAGGAGGCGGAGCAGGCTTTGCTGGTCAACTTATCATGCAAAGCGACCAGGGTGCCAAAAAGACCTTATTGGAGGGTGAAAAAGAGCGCGAAGACATAGATGCCCTCTTTTTGGACGTAGACGGTGATGGCGATCAAGACCTTTATGTCGTCAGTGGAGGGAGTGTATATCCGGCTTCGCCGAACGCTTACCAAGACCGTATTTACCTCAATGATGGCGAGGGTAATTTTAGTTTGGCGCAAGACGCTCTCCCTAGTCTCGATCAAAGTGGAGCCTTTGTGCGTGCCCATGATTTTGAAGGAGATGGAGATCTAGATTTGTTGGTTGGAGGCAGAGTAGTGCCGGCTGCATATCCCAGGGCTCCAGAAAGCTATCTGCTTCGTAATGAGGGGGGTAAGTTTGAAAAAATGGATGCTAGTTACTATCCAGAATTAGCCCAGATGGGGATGCTCACGGATGCAGAATGGGTGCAGCTAAGTCCCGGAGCTGATTGGCAATTGATGGTGGTTGGGGAGTGGTTAGCGCCGCAGCTCTTTCATTGGGAGGAAGGCAAGCTTATGGCAACTAAGGCTGAAGGCTTGGCTGAGCATAGCGGTTGGTGGAACAGCATCCAAAGTGGGGATTTTGATGGAGATGGAGATCTAGATTTCTTGGCAGGAAACTTAGGCTTGAATACCAATTATCGGGCGAGTAAGAACCATCCGATCTGCGTGTACGCCAAAGACTTTGATGCCAATGGCAGCATCGATCCTATCCTTTGCCAGTATTTGATGGGAGTAGAATATCCGATTGCTTCTCGCGACAATTTGATTCGGCAGATTACCGCCAAAGCGCCACAGTTTAATACTTATCATGCTTTCGCCTCGGTAGGTTTTGAGGAGGTGTTCAGCGCCGCTGAACTCGAAAACGCCCTCATCTTGAAAAGTCAACAACTACAAACTTGCTATATCGAAAACCTCGGCAATGCGAAGTTTAGACTAAAACCCCTAGATTGGGCCATGCAAGCCGCTCCGATCATGGACTTTTGGGTAGAAGATATCAATCAAGATGGGAATTTAGATGCATTGGCTATCGGCAACTCCTACGCTACCGAAGTCAAAACAGGGCGTTATGATGCCTTTACCGGTGCTTGTATGCTCGGCAATGGGGATGGGACCTTTAGCGTTTTGCGAGGAGCAGAAAGTGGATTTTTAGCAGATAAAGACGCCCGGAAAATCAAAAAAATAAAGATTAAAAACGACCAATACGCCTACCTAGTCGCAAATAATGCTGATAGTTTAGATTGCTTTCAACTCATCGGTACGAACGGATCTACCACGAAGAAAAGAAGAACTTATGAATACGCTAACCGCTAGTCGTTCCTTGCTCAAACCTAGTGTCGCTACTACCGCAAATGATGCTAGCATTGATGTCAATTTACTCTCTGAAAAGGACGGCTTACTGATCTATAAATTGACTTATGATACGGATGAGCCGAAAGAGCCCGAAGCCATCAAATTGCATTGGAAACTCCCTTTTCTCAGTGTCAAAGGGGTTTGGAAAAGCGGCAGTATTCATGATAAAAGACAGCAGTACGATTGGGAATTAGAGCATTTGCGATCACGCATATCGGTAGACGCTCCCATCGTTTGTGCTTTTGGTTATGAGGACGAAAACGTTATCACCTTTGCTTGCCTAGACGCCATCAATCTGGTAGAACTCAATGCCCTTTTTAGAGAAGAAGACAATCATTTGTATTGCCATATGAGTCTCTTTACGGAGCGCCATCCGGAGATCACGCATTATGAAACGGAAATCAGAATAGACACCCGCGCTCACCATTTTTCGGAAGCCTTAAAGCAAACGGCTAAATGGTATACCGAGGAAGAAAAATATCAGCATGCCCCAGTGCCTACGCTAGCCCGGGAGCCACTTTATTCGACTTGGTACAATTTTCATCAGGAGCTATCCGAACCCATCCTGCTAGAGGAGCTAGAAATCGCCAAATCACTCGGTTATGAGTTGGTGATCATTGATGATGGTTGGCAGACCCATGACTCCAATCGGGGCTATGATTTTACGGGAGACTGGCAGCCAGAAAGAATGCCTCAGATGCGCGCCTTTGTTGACAAAGTGCATACGTTGGGGATGAAAATTGGCATCTGGTTTTCGGTACCCTTTTGCGGAAAAAAGTCCACCGCTTATCAGACTTTCAAAGGGAAATTCCTGACGGATACCCACCGCTGGGCGCCAGTGTTTGATCCTCGCTATCCAGAGGTTAGGGCGCATTTGATTGGCTTATATGAGCGAGCGGTTCGGGATTGGGATATGGATGCTTTGAAGCTTGATTTCATCGATGATTTTCAGGTCTATGAGCAGACAGATTTGAGCAAAGCCAATGGGAGAGATTATGCCTCGGTCAATGAGGCTGTGCATCGATTAATGAGCGATGTCATGAAAAGTTTGCGAGCGATTAAGCCGGAAATTGCCATAGAGTTTCGCCAAAAGTATATCGGCCCTGCCATGATGAATTTTGGCAATATGTTTCGCGCCTTTGATTGCCCCAATGATCCCGTAACCAATCGTATCCGCACCACTGATGTCAAACTGTTGTGTGGGCCCTCGGCCGTCCACTCTGATCCGATTACCTGGCATCCAGATGATCGCATCGAATTGGCGGCCATACAACTGATCAATTCTTTGTTTTCAGTCCCGCAGCTTTCGGTCCATTTAAGGGATACGCCAAGCGAATTCTTGCAGATGATCGCATTTTATACCCGCTATTGGAGTGAGAATCGTGAGATTTTATTAGATGGAGACTTTTTGCCTCATGGGCCCTTGGCCAACTATCCTTTATTGGAAGTAGTGCAAAATGGACATCAAATTATAGCGGTGCATGAGCCCTTAGTGGTACCATTGGAGAGCAACAATAAGCAGCAAATCGATATATTCAATGCTACTATGAGTTCAAAACTGGTACTGAGAGTAAAGGGAGAGGCTGCCCAATGGCAATTAGAAAGCCTGAACTGCCAAGGTCTCCTTACCCAACAAAAAGAAATTGAATTAAAAGCTGGGCTCAATGAATTTGAAGTTGCTGTGGCCGGGCTACTACGGCTAAGCAAAAAGAACTAATTTTTATCTACTACTTTTCAAAGGACTACTTATACAAGCGAAATGAATGTAATCAGTGATATCGATATCGGTATAATCATCGGCTATTTGGGCGTCGTACTTCTCATTGGCGGCCTTGTCGCATACCGTACTCGCTCTGAAGAGGATCTTTTTCTCGGGGGCCGTACTCTCGGTTGGGGATTGATTGGTCTGTCTCTATTTGCCTCCAATATCTCTAGTACCACCTTGATTGGATTGGCTGGCGCGGCCTATAGTACGGGTATCGTGCAGTCAGTCTATGAGTGGAGTATGGGCATCCCTTTCATATTGCTAGCACTCATATTTATCCCGCTTTACATCAAATCACAAATCACCACCATTCCTGAGTTTTTGGAGTATCGTTTTGACCGGCGCAGCCGAACGTTTTTCTCCATTATTACGATTTTTATCAGCATTGTGGTTGATACGGCTGGTGGCCTATATGCGGGCTCCTTGGTCTTGCAGGTCTTTTTTCCTAATCTCGTTCTCTGGCAAACCAGTTTGATGCTTGCCCTGTTTGCGGGGATTTATACTGCTTTTGGAGGGCTAAAAGCGGTCGTTTATACCGATGCGATTCAGGCGATCATATTGATTTTGGGATGTACCGCCTTGACATATTTGCTCTTTGAGCGTCTTGATTTTAGTTGGGATGCGATGATTGCTTCCGCACCCGAAGGTCATTTTTCCGTCGTGAGACCACTAGACGATGAATCCTTGCCTTGGCCGGGCTTATTATTGGGCGTACCCTTCCTCGGATTTTGGTACATGGCTACCAACCAATATATCACCCAACGAGTTCTTGGGGCCAAAAATATCCAACATGCGCGTTGGGGCGTGATGTTGGCGGGCTTTTTGAAGATGCTGCCTTTCTTCATTATGGTAATTCCCGGTGCGATGGCGATTAGTCTTTTTCCCGGCTTGCCGAACGCTGATCTCGTTTTCCCAACTACTGTGATGGAAGTATTGCCAGTTGGCTTGGTCGGTTTAGTGTTAGCCGGCTTGATCTCTGCGATTCTCTCGAGCGTAGACTCTACCTTGAATTCAGCTTCTACGCTGGTGGTAGTTGACTTCGTCAAAACGCGTAATCCCGACATCAGTACGGCGCAAATGGTGAAATATGGTCGTATCTCGACCCTTGTATTTATGTTGGTGGCAGCATTTTGGAGTCCCTTGGTCGGGCAGTTTGATGGCCTTTGGGCTTATCTACAGCAAATGTTTGCCATTGTAGTACCGCCGATAGTAGTGATATTTTTATT
>JBCAWW010000348.1:0-6220 GCA_038534415.1 Bacteroidota bacterium
TACGCTGTATTTACCGTACAGGAGGAAATTGGCTTGCGAGGCGCTACCACAGCGGCCCATCATATCAATCCAGAGTTTGGTTTTGGACTTGATACTACCATCGCCAATGATCTACCCTCAGCTCAAGAGCATGAAAAAATCACCTCTCTGGGCAAAGGCACGGCCATCAAAGTGATGGATTCGTCTGTAGTAAGTGATAGTCGTATGGTCCGCTATATGGAGTCTATCGCCCAAAAGTACGATATCACTTATCAAAAAGAGATTCTTACTGCCGGTGGCACTGATACCGGAGCGATGCAAAGAGCTGCCGATGGAGCAATTGTAGGATGTGTCTCTATTCCTACACGTCATATCCACTCAGTAGTCGAAATGTGTCACCAAGAGGATATCGCAGGGAGTATCGAACTCCTGCGCGCTTGCGTAGAAGAAATGGACAGTTTTAGTTACGAATGGTAATAATTGATCAATAATCATACTGCCGGCTCCTCTGCTGCTTTTGGCCGAGCCTTGAATTAAGATTTTGATCTTCAAAAATATTTTATGGAAAAATTGCTGCAAGAAGCTTGCGAATATATCCGCCGCATGTACGCGGGTGAGCCCGAAATTGGTATCATCCTCGGCACAGGGCTTGGAGGTCTCGTAGATGAGATCACAATCGAAAAGGCCATCCCTTATAATTTTATCCCCAACTTTCCGATCTCTACTGTACAGAGTCATTTTGGGCGCCTAATATTTGGAGAGATTCACGGCAAAAAGGTGGTAGCAATGCAAGGACGCTTTCATTATTATGAAGGCTATAGCATGCAGCAAATAACCTTCCCCGTACGTGTTCTCAAGATGCTGGGCATACATACCCTATTTGTCTCCAATGCTTCTGGAGCACTCAACTTAGATTATCAAAATGGTGATCTCGTCATTCTAGACGATCATATCAATCTACAGCCAGAAAATCCTTTAGTAGGTCCTAACCTAGACGAATTTGGGCCTCGCTTTCCCTCTATGGCGCGTCCTTATGATCCAGAAATGATCGAACGTGCTTTGGCTATTGCCGAAGAAAAGGACATTCGAATCCATAAAGGCATCTACGTTTCCGTCTCAGGACCAAATCTGGAAACTCGAGCCGAATACCGCTATATGCGTATCATCGGTGGCGATGTCGTCGGGATGTCTACCGTACCTGAAGTCTTGGTGGCTCGCCATATGAACTTAAGAGTATGCGCCATCTCCGTGGTTACTGATATCGGAGATCCCGAAGATCTAGAAGTAGTGACGCTGGCCGATATGATCGATATTGCCAATGAAGCAGAGCCTAGAATGACGGCAATATTTACGCAACTCATAAAGGAGTTGTAAATTTGCCGATTCTTCATCGAACCTTTTGGTGATGAAGCGCTACCTTTAGGCAAAGCATGGTGCATCGAATTTATACTTTGAGTTTCATCTTCCTGTTGGGCATTACTGCCTTGCAGGCCCAGTTTCCCCAAAGTGGTGGTACAAACCCCTTGGGCAATTTTGGTGGGTTGAATTCAGGTGGCGGTGGTGGCAATTCTGCTCAATTGCCTAGTATCGATGGCACCGACTCGGCCAAAGGACCCCAAATCAAGCCCGATATCAAGTTTATTGATCGCAATAAACTCTTCCTCCACTTACCCTATGATCGCGAAAGACCCGGTTTCGATATCGGGAGCATGAAATACTTTGATGAGATTGAAGCGGCTGATGGTTTTGTGCAAGACCTTGGCTTGATCGGTAAGCCTTATAAAGTATGGTATCATGGTTTTGATGAGCGATTTAGAGATTTACCCTTCTGGACCAATCCCGTTATGGGGCGCTACAATCGATATATGCTCGATCCGGTCCATCAGGTACAATATTTTGACACCAAGACGCCTTATTCCAACATAAATTATGCGCAGGGGCCGACTACCATCCAAAATGTAAAGGTCACCATCTCACAAAATATCACGCCACTTTGGAATATGGCCTTCTTTCTCAATCGCCGACAGGCCGAAGGTCGCTATCGTACCTCCGTCACGGACCAGTACAATATGTATCTGAGTTCGTACTACCATAGCGAAAACAATCGTTATGCGCTCTTCGCCAACGCTTATTTCAATGATCTCGCCAACGAAATCAATGGTGGCGTACCCCGGTCCAATAATGTGCTTTTGCCAACGGCTGACGGCCTGATCTTGGATAGCGTACCCTTTTATAATGCAGGCTTTTTCAAAGCGGACGCTTCTCCCAATCTGAGTGAGGCCCAGTCAAAGCGCATCTCTAAAGGGATTTATGTAGATCAGTACTACCATCTTTTGGGTTATCCCGGAGATACGCTTGATCGAGCTCAGCGTTTGACCCTGCGGGGAACGCTTCTCTATCAATACTATTACAATCGGTATACAGATTTTAGCATCAACACAGCCGGCCTACAGGAAAATCTGATCCCGGTCTATCCTACTTTGGTGTCTGATTCCAGCTTTTTGGATGAATCATTCCATTCTCAGATGTTTGAAGGCAAAGCCGAAGCTAGCTATACCTTAGCGTTCGGCCCGGCCGTCCGACTCAATGTCAATGGCGGTATTAGCTACCGACGATTTGTGCTCCAAAAGGATCTCGAAGACCTCCCCTGGAATATTACCGATCAATATGTCAAAGGGAGCCTGAGCTTACCGGGCTTTGTCGCTCGGGCCAATATCTCGCAACGTGTTTCTGATCTGTTTAGTGGAGAACGGAAGTTTGGCCTAGAAGCCGCTTTATATCCCGCTGAGTTTTTGGGCTTTCGCCAGCCTGCTGTGAGTGAAACTGACTCTACTGCGGTTACAGTTGAGCGTTCTCCGGAGGATGATGAAGAAAAAATAGACGAGCTCGCCCGCTGGGAACAGTTCTCGCCAGTCAAACTCTACGCGGCCTACGACTTTCAAGATCGCAACCCTACGCTTTTTCAAGCTTACTATCCCTCACGGGCCCAAAATAACTATACCGCCAATCCCGATCTCGTCAATCAACAATTGAGTCATTTAGAGATTGGGGCCCGCTATCAACCCAATGCCAAGATTGTAGAAAAAGATACATTGTTGCCAATGTATGGGGAAGCGAGTGCCTTTTTTCATACTGCCAATCGATTTATCTATTATAATCCCAAGCTACAGCCACAGCAAGCTAGTCCTGACGAAGATATACGTTGGGTGGGGCTAGATGCGCGTTTTCGTTTGCGCTTTTTGAAGCATTTCTTTTTGGAGTCTTCGGTTACTTTGCAACAGTCATTTACTCCCGCCGAGCAGGGGTCTGCCCTTTCGCTCTACGCCAATGCTGCCCCCAATATCTATGGCAAAGCGTCTCTATATTGGGATGTGCGCTGGAAACCTTGGGCTAATGTGATGCGGATTGGAGTAGACTTTTATAGCAATTCGCCTTATGCTGGGCAGACCGTAGATCCACTCAGTCAGGAATTTTTTCCTACCAATTATCTCGTACCCTTTTATCCGCGAATTGATGTTTTTGCCTCCGCGAATTTGCGTGGGGTGGGCATTTTTGCTCGCTACATCCATGTCAATGAAGGCTTGTACCGCGCGGGTTATTTTACGACGCCTTTTTATCCGGCCTTGGAGCGTTCGATCACCTTTGGCGTCAATTGGACTTTCTTTAATTGATTGGTGCTTTTAGCTTTTGTTTGCTGCTGCGCAGAACGCTTCCCTTGGCGTATTGCATAAGCCGATTTTGATTTTTACCGCTGCGCGGAACGCTTCTTTTTTGGTTTGGCATCTGCCGAAGCTGGCCTAAGCATAAGGCTTAGGATTTTGGAAACTAGATCTAGTGAATGGATTCGAAGCGTTCTGCGAAGCAGTAATCCCCCACAAAACTCTCAGCTTAGGCTTACTACCTGATCAACTTGCCAAACTGATAATTGAGGCTAAGACTTAAGCTAGGAATCCCTCTAATGCCAATCGCTTGATCCGAGTCGGCAAGATTGGGGTTGACGAAATTGTTCATCACGGTATTGCCAATGAAGGAGTTTGCCTCCACCCGTAGAGAAGAACTCAAATTGATGCCATACGATAGGTGAGTACTCAAGGAAAAGCGCGGCATAGATGCAAAACGGAAGGTTTTTCCCGCAGAAAGGACAAGATTGACCGACCGGAAAGTGGGATATACGGTTTCCCCATAAAAAAAATCTTCCAAAGCCGGGATCTCCTCTAATTGGGACTCAATTTCGGTGGCATCTATCTCAGTATCTAAGTTCTCTATCAATTCGTTGGTGGTCGTAGCGATGCTAAACTTTTGAAACTGTAGGCTGGCTAAGGCAAATACGCCCGACTTGAGCCGAAAATATCCTATCCCTAACTCATTGACGGAACCGTTTTGGAGACGATCACTAAAAAATTGTTGGAGCTCTGCGGCTTCAGGACTTTCATTTTCTGCTAGATTTAACAACAAACGGGTAAAGCCGCTAGGATAAATGCCGGTGCTAGCATGAAAGCTAAAGCCTGATTGACTGATATATTGGTAACCAAGGGCTAGTTGGGTCGGAAACTCAGTTTTGAGATAGAGTTTGGATTGATAAAGGAACTGCTTGTGCGCAATGGCGAGAGAGTCTAGCCGCTTTTGCTTTTGTGCCTCCACTCTTTCCTTGTCGAGATCCCAAATGCGGTTTTGTGCGGATAGTGCTTGACCTATAAAGATGAGGTTTAGGACAAAGAAAAAGTGGAGTAATCTCATGGTACAAAAATCCTAGATTGATGGGGTAGGTCCTCTATAAGCGAGTCCAAACCTTAGTATTGGAGAAAAAAGATTTGCTGACGGAGATCTCAAGCTCATCATCAGCGTTGAGGCTAAGGCTACAATCCATTGTTTGGCCTGCTTGTGGTGCGTAAAGTGTACCATTGATCCACTTACCCTTGGCAAAAGTCAGGTCTTTGATAATTTCCAAACCCAGGATGGGGCGATCTCTTAAACTTGCTTCGGGATTCTTTTGGTCTGTATTCGGCTTGCCAGCAGGGTCCTTTGCTTCTTTGACCCAAACGATTTTACCAAAGTATTGATCGCCTTTTTTGTAGATCTCAATTTGGGAGTTTTGCTCTTCGTTTAACCATTTGCCGCAGATCTGATCTGCATCCATGGGCGCCATGCTGCATAAGCTAGCTGCTAGCAGTAAAAGGCTGAAAATGATAATGTTTGATTTCATGTTGTAAAGGTTTCCTTTGTAAACATGAACGTAAAGCAGCCCTTATATCTGGATAAAGCCAGTCAATTGAACAAAACGAAAGCTGAATTGAACCGAAACACTCTTGAGTCTTTCGGATTATGCACCCTCGACCCACTGCATAAAGGAAGTAACCTTTAATCGACTGACGATTATTTTTTCAGAGATCGAGAAGGGGAGTTTGATGATGACTTTACGATTGAAGTAGGGCGCAATCTCTTGGATGGCAGTACGATTGAGGATCATTTGGCGATTGATGCGAAAAAAATGCTCGTCGTCGAGTGCTTTTTGCATTTCTTCCATCTTCTTGAAGATCGGGTACTTTTCTCCTTTTTGATTGAAAAGATAGACGACCTCATCTTCTAACATCACAAAAGCGATGTCGTCTACTGCGATGGGGATCATTTTGTCTCGAAAGTGGACCAGAAAAGATTTTTGAAATTTCTTCTCTAGGTTAAATGCCTGTGAAAGTCTTTCGTTTAGCGAGCTCGTATCCTTATTTAAAGAAGCGCGCAGCCGCTCAAACTTTTTGAGGGCTTGGCCCAATTCTTTTTCTCTGATGGGTTTGAGTAGGTATTCGATCCCGTTGTTTTTGAAGGCTTTTAGAACGTACTCGTTATAGGCGGTGCAAAAAATGACGGGTACTTCCACCTCTATTTCTTGGAAGATTTCAAAACTTTGGCCGTCAGCTAGCTGGATATCCAAAAACATGAGGTCGAGCTTTTGCTGGTTCTTTTTGAGATATTCGACGGTCGATTCGATGCTGTCGCATGTATGCACTACGAGGTATTCTGATTGGTTTTCAATCAGTTCTTTGAGCATTGCAGCCGTTTTTTTCTCGTCCTCGACTAAGAGTACATATACCATCAAATTAGTTTTAGGGTGACCGCAAATTCAGTTTCGTTTTGCTCTATCAATACTCCCTGCTCGATATTCATCAGATCATAGCGCTTTTGCAGATTCACCAAACCCAGCCCAAGGGAAGGGACATTTTTTTTGAGCTGGAGATTGTTGGATACG
>JBCAWW010000349.1:0-6211 GCA_038534415.1 Bacteroidota bacterium
TGCAAAAAAGTAGAGCCCATGCAAGGAGGCTCTACTTATCAAAAAGAAAAATGTACTTACAAATTGACTAGAACTCGCGACCGAGTATGATGTGAAACTGGTGGCCAGATACTTTATCATCTGTCTCATTGACCTTATCAAAGCCATACCCCCAGTCTATCCCAAATAGTCCGATATAAGGCAGGTTGGTTCTGAAGCCCAGCCCTGCTGAACGCTTAATATCTGAAGGATCAAATTCCTTAAAGCCGTTATACCCATTGCCTGCTTCGACAAAGCCAAGTAGCCATAGTGGGTAACTTTGTGGCAAGGGCACTCTATATCGTAGTTCCGCGCTGTAGCGGTGGTATAAAGGATAGTTTTCGTCATTATTGTCAAAAACTTGTGGTGCATAGCCGCGTAGCGGAACGAGATCAATCCCCATAAAACCACCATTCGCCGCCGCATTGATGCCGTAGCCACCCATCGAAAAGCGCTCAAAGGGAGAAGCAGGCCCATCACCATAACTGCCGACATAGCCACCTTCAGCATGCAATCGCATCACTAAGTTTTTATCTGCCGTCAAGGGCTGGTAGAGATCCCCTCTAAAGCGCCATTTGTGATATTCTAGCAAATTATATGTCTCTGCCGGCCCATCGTTGGGATTGGGCTCCTCATTTGAAAATAAGCTATATGGAGGCGTCACAGATAGTTTGAGTGAGACATCCGAACCGCTAGTAGGAAAGGTGACATCATCTAAGGTAGTGCGACGTATTTCTTGATCTAAGCTGATGATATTGACAAAAGCGCGATCGGTACCTTCAAAAACTGGGTAAAGCGTGGCTGGATTTTCAATATCGTAATAGCGATAACTCAAAGAGGCAAAGTAGCGAGTAAAATCGTCTGGGATGTTGATACGTGTTCCAAAGTCTAATGAGGCTGAATAAGCCTTGGATTTAAACTCTGATTCGCTGTCGGAGCTACTAATCAGGGCATTGTACAAGACATAATTGGTGCTGAAACCCAAGAGATTGGGTTTTTTACCTCCCAACCAAGGCTCTTGAAAGGTCAGGCCAAAGTTGGTATATGATTGGCCGTTACTTTGTACCGCGAGGGAAAGCTGTTGCCCATCTCCTCCGGGTAAAGGCTGCCAGGATTTCTTGTCAAATATTCGCTTGGTGGAGAAATTGTTGAGCACTAGCATGAAAGTCCCCGTCAAGCCTCCGCTGATCAAATTGTCATTGCTGTCATACACTTTGGGTGCCCAACTGCCTCTAAATTGAAATTGGTCAGAAGACTTCTCCTCTACGACATATTCAATATCAACGGCTCCTGTTTTAGGGTCTTGATGAGGCACCACATCGAAGCCTGCTGGGTCAAAGTAGTTGAGCATCATAAGTTTGCGCTGGCTGCGAATGATGTCTGCACGACTAAACAAATCGCCGGGCTCAGTATCTAACTCTCTGAATATCACGTGATCGGAAGTGCGATTGTTACCGGAGATATAAACGTCTCGGATATAGGCCGGAATCCCTTCTTGTATCCGTATCTCTAGGTCGATAGAATCGTTCCCCACAGGGGTAATCACCGGATTGGCCTGAAAAAATAAATAACCACGGTCGAGATAGAGAGAAGAAAGGTCAAGACCATTGGGGTTGCCGTAGATTTTCTCTTCGAGAACGCCTTGGTCAAACTTACTGCCTTTTTGAAGATCCAAAATGGAGGCCAGCAGTGCAGTCTCATACAGTTGATTGCCGGTCCAACTGAGGTTTCGGAGATAATATTGCTTGCCGGCATCGACCTGAAAGCGTACCGCCAAATGCCCATCTGCTTGCTCTATGATCGTATCGTTCAGCAAAGCTGCATCCAAAAGACCCTTGGCATGGTAGGCACGCAAAAGCTGCTCTCTCGCAATGGCGTACTCCTTAGGGATTAAGCGTGAACGCTGCCAGACTTTCCACCAAGCAAATTCTGAGAGGGGCTGTATTACTCTACGTTTTTCCTTGGCTGTCAATACGTCATCATCAATGATATCGAGTTGGGTAATGCGCGTTTTTTGTCCCTTGTCTACTTTGATCTTCACATTGAGACCCGCCTTGAGGACCTTGTCTCGCTGCCTCTCAATCGTTACTTGGCAGTGATAATAGCCTTTCTCGACAAAGTAATTACGTACCATCCGCTTGATGCTTAAGGCCTGCGACTGATTGAAATGTGTTCCCAATTTGAGAGCCAATCGTTCCTTTAAAGCATCGGTGTGGCGCTTGTTGAGATTGAGGATTTGATAAGAGGCCAAACGCAAACTTTCTTCGACCTTGATGTGGAGGTAAATGCTGTCCCCCTGCAATGCCTCGGCGGAAATTTGGACGTCCGAAAAGATATTCTCTTTCCAGATTCGCTTCATGGCATCACTGATTTGGGGGCCAGGTACCCGGACATACCCACGGCCAAGGCCAGAAAGATTGCGAATGGCTTGTTGCTCACTAAAATCGGTGCCAGTTACCTTGATATATTTTACGTATCGAGTTACGGATTCTGGAATACTGTCTTGGGCAAAGACATAGGAAGTGCTGCTGGCTAGCAAGAGCAGCCAAATGGCGTAAAGTCGCATGTTGTAATGATTGATTTGCTAGTAAGAGGGCCCCTTTACAGTTTCGGTTGCATGGCAAATCTTCAGAATCAGGACTTTAACATTTTTTTAAGTTTTCGCTCAGCTTGCTTGAGATTGGTCTTGCCAATGAATTGTACCACGCCCTCTTGGTCTATTAGCATATTGGTCGGGAAGAGGGCTACACCATATTGTTTGACAATCTCCTCACCTCTAGCAATTATCGAGACTTGACAAGCCGGCATATCTTTTCGGATCCTACTAAAGAGTCTTTCAATCTCTGCTGGCCCATCAAGGCAAATGGAAATAAAGCTGACTTCTTGGTTTGCGTATTTTTTGTGGAGGGCTTCAAAATCAGGCAGTTCTTGGATGCAGGGGCGGCAAGTCGTAAACCAAAAATTGATAAAAACCACCTTCCCTTTGTGATCTGCTAAGTCAAATTCTTCCCCGCTTATGAGACTCGCTTTGAAGTTGGGTGCTTTTTGGTAAAGGATATGTTCCTCCTGCCAACGGTCCACCGAATCGATTAAAGCATAATAACGATCAATATTTGACTGACCACTGAGATTGACGGTAGCGATGAGAAGGAGGGTAAAACATAAATAGCTTTTCATATTAATGGTGCTTTTGGTTGATTAATGTCACTCCCAGAGGAAGTATATACGCAAATGGTTGCACCTCAGTCTGAACAAAAATATCTTTATAAGATGAAGCCACATCAAAAACATGCGAAATTGACCCGACCCATCAAAGGAACTTTTGGTGCGATGGAATGGGCCATTTTGGGTACGCCTTGCGGCGCTATCAAAAAGCTTGCTTATCAATTGACCAAGGCCTTGGCCGATGATTATCGCGTAGCTTATATTGATGCTGACCATAAGAGTGCAGATACTGAAGCTGAAACAGGCCGAGATCAAGATACGGCCTTAGGCAATGGCGCTTGGTTAGAGTTTACCGATAAGATTACCTTCTCTCGCTTAGACTATAATACGGCATTCAATGAGTTTGATTATCGTGAGCAGTTTCGCTCTGCAGATGTGGTTTTGGTTAATGGCAATCATTTCCCCGCCGCTCGGCAAATAGCGGTCATCGATGCGCGTAAGCCGCTCAAAAAGAAACTCGCCAAACTGACCCAAGTGGATTTGCTCCTCTTGCAAGAGGGCGAAACCGAAGTGCCAGATTATGTTCAGGAAGCCTTAGGAGGGACTTTGCCAGCCGTAATACCTATAGCGGAGATCGATAAGATCGTCGATTTTCTGCGTTCGCGAATTGCGATTATGACCCCCAAAGTCAAAGGACTAGTACTAGCAGGAGGGAAGAGTCAGCGCATGCAAAAAGACAAGGGCCTGCTCAACTATCATGGCCTTCCCCAGCGGGAATATGTACATGCTTTACTCCAAAAAGCTGGGGTAGAGGAGGTCTTTTTTTCCTGCCGACCTGAGCAAGTAAGTGAATTGGGCGTTGAGCGAAGCTTGCCTGATGAATTTCTTGGACTAGGGCCTTTTGGTGGGATGCTGACTGCCTTCAAAGCAGACCCTAATGCTGCTTGGCTAGTAGTAGCTTGTGACTTGCCGTTTATGACGACCGCTACCATAGAGCAGTTATTGGAGGGACGTAATCTGTCTAAGATCGCGACTGCCTTTCATAATCCTGCCACCGACTTTCCTGAGCCGCTGATTACTCTTTGGGAGCCAAGGGCCTATAGTCGTTTGTTGCATTTCCTGGCTTTGGGCTACTCTTGTCCGCGCAAAGTATTGATCAATAGTGAGATCGAGTTATTGCAGCATGCTCAGCCTGAAGAAATGGCCAATGTCAATAAGCCCGAAGAATATGAGGCGGCGGTCAAAAAGTTGAAAAACTTGCAAGCATGAAGGAAATCCAAGACCTGACAGATATCAAATTGCTGGTAGATAATTTCTATGGCAAAGTCCGTACGGACAACTTGCTCGGTCCTATTTTTGAGTCCGTGGTTCAAGGCAATTGGGAGCCTCACCTCAACAAAATGTATAGCTTTTGGCAGACAGTCTTGACCGAAGACATGACTTATCGAGGGACGCCTTTTATGCCGCATATGAAGCTAGAGGTAGAGCAGGAACATTTTGAGCGTTGGGTGGCTTTGTTCCGTGAAACGGTCGATACCCATTTTGAAGGCGTAAAAGCAGAAGAAGCCAAGTGGCGCGCCCAAAGGATGGCCGATATGTTTTGGTCCAAGATTACATTCTATCGTAGCCGTTCGTCGGAACCATTGCTGTAGCAAAAAAATATTGTATGGATACATTAGGCAACTACTCCCACAAACAGATGAAGTCAGGTTCATGGCTTTCATATTTGCTTGTTTGCCTAATCCCGCTTTTGTTTTTTACCTACGCCTCTTGCCAAAAAGCGCCCAAACGTCCCCAAAGAATCAGCCGTGCCCAATTTCAACGCAATCTCATTGACTCACTAGCGCATTTTAGGGCCCTGCCAAAAGAGGTCCCTTTTCCCGAAGACAATCCTCCTTCTGAAGCTAAAATCGCCTTGGGGCGCCTACTGTTTTTTGACCCCGTACTCTCCGGCAACAAAGATGTGGCCTGTGCCACCTGCCATCTCCCTGACAATGGCTTTGCCGAAAGTCTCCAAATCTCCATCGGTGTCAATGGCCATGGCCGTGGGAGCAAACGCAAATTCAAAGAGCCCAATAGCATCCCTTTCACCCAGCGCAATTCACAGACAGTCCTCAATGCGGCATTTAACGGCATGGACTTTAGCGATAATTATGATCCAGAAGAAGCGCCTATGTTTTGGGATATGCGCACCAAAAGTCTCGAAAATCAGGCCCTAGAGCCCATCAAAAGTCTGCCTGAGATGCGTGGCGATCAAATCCCCGAAGCCGAAATCTTGGATAGAGTAGTGGCTCGACTCAAAAGCATCCCTGCTTACCAAAGTATGTTTGCCAAGGCCTTTCCCGACGAAAGGACCGCTATTTCGGTTACGAACCTCGCCAAAGCCATCGCTTGCTATGAGCGAACCCTAGTAACCAATAATTCGCGCTTTGATAAGTTTATGCGTGGCGATGAATCAGCGATTTCTATCTCTGAAAAAGAGGGCTTTCAACAATTTATTTTATCAGGCTGCGGTAATTGCCACAACGGGCCGATGTTTTCTGACTATCAGATGCATGTCTTGGGCGTGCCAGAAAATAAAAAACTTGATACACCCGATGTCGGCATCGACAGTAGCTTTGCTTTTCGCACGCCGAGTTTGCGCAATCTTCGCTTTAGCTCTCCTTATATGCACAATGGCAGTTTTTATTCGCTCAAACGGGTATTGGAGTTTTATGAGGATATCGCAGGCGGTAAAATAAACAACCCCAATCTGAGCAAAGAGCAGCTCGATCCGCTTGTAAAGGCCATTGAGTTGAGAGTGATTGAGATGGCGCCGATTATCTCCTTTCTCAATACCCTCAATGATGATAAGTTTGACAAAACGATGCCAGAGTCCGTGCCGAGTGGATTACCCGTGGGGGGAAATCTTTAACGGATCGCCTTAGGCATACTTTCCAAGCCGTTTTTAGCGGCTCTGAGGACTTTTTGATGACAAGCTCCTTCACTGCTGTATCTTATTTGCTCTGCTTCTTTCACGCTGCGGTAC
>JBCAWW010000350.1:0-6208 GCA_038534415.1 Bacteroidota bacterium
CTGCTCAAGCAAGAAGTAAGTATTGAATCTCAAATTGACCAAGCGAGCAATGGTGATCTGCTTTGGGCTACTGATTCTTACAATGATACCGCTTCGTTTTTTCATCGTTTGGTGTTGATGCGCTTAGACGCGAACGCTAATATTCTGCAATCCAAAGGATTTTTTCGTCCTCCCTCTTTTCGATTAGGCAAGATCAAAGCGACCAGCGACAACGGCCTTATTCTGAGTGGTACCATCAATATTCCGCTTACAGATAATGATTCTGTATTTGTGATGAAAGTAGATGCAAATGCCGATATCAGCTGGAGCAAAGGATTTCAATTGGGGATGGACATCCATGAAGTGAGGAGCATATACGAGACCAGTGATGGTAGCTATATCATTACCGGTTTGTTTGAAAACTTCAATACGTTTGAAGCAGAAATTTTTGTAATAAAGATTGATGCAAACGGGACTTTGGTCTGGTCTCGGCGGATCAAAAGCCAACTCAACGGCGCCTTTTTGAGCGTTGGGGGCATTGTTGAGGCTGCCAATGGCGAACTATTTCTCTCTGGTTCTACTCGCTTCAATACCGAAGGAAGTTGGTTAGCAAGATTGAGCAATGATGGCCTCATCCAAAGCGTTAGTTTTTTGGACACGCACAATCTTACCGATAACCAAGCCGAGCCATTTGCAATCCATCGCCTGAGTAATGGAGAAATAGATATCTTTTACAATCGAACGGCTTTTTTAGATCAATCCATCTTGCTCAAAGTCCGGACTGATGGGGCAGGCGTTCCGCTGCAAGCGAAGAAATACTATATCAACCATGCCAAGGGAGGCGAAATCACTGCCGTCTTCCCCAAAGCAGCTGGAGGTTACCTAATGTCAGGCTATCATTTTCCGAATGGCGTCCGTAGCAATGGACTTTCGCTAGCACTAGACGCGAATGACAATGTGAGCTGGGCTGGCCAATATGGCACCTCTTACATAGAAATCATCGAAGGGATTGTCCCCACAAACGATGGCGGATTCATGATGGCAGGCTTTGCAGACCCCGACAGTATTATCATTAGTCCCAGCGAAAATGGGCTCTTCCCCTGGTTGGTAAAAACCAATAGCTCAGGCGAACCCGATTGTCATCACGCCCCTATGAACATCAGTATGCAGGACACGAGTCTTAGTACCTCGGCTTATCAACTAAGTGAAGCGGCGGGGCCTGCTTTGAACGATATTGACTTCATTAGTTTTGCATTAGAGACACCTCTCGATAGTGTGCTCTGCCAGGCCGCGAGTATCCAGCGCTTACCAAAAGCGAGCTTTCGGATCTATCCTAACCCGAGTCGAGGAGTCATCACCCTAGAACTTGAGCATCCGTTTCCGGCTAGTCAAATCATTATTAGCGATGCATTGGGGAGAAGCGTTCTGCGCAGCAGTCTCCAGCACCAAAGTCAACTATCGCTAGCTATCGAGGCCCCAGCAGGATTGTATTATCTCACTTTACTGACCCCTAGCGGGGAACGCTTAACTCAAAAACTAGTATTGGAATAATCGTGTATAGCAGGGGCAATTGACGAAAGTTTTTGCGCACTTGTCCCCTAACTCCATTGGATCATTTTTCGTATATTTGCATACCGAACAAGCGTTAGTTCGGTATGCAATTTTTTCTATATGCAAGTGATCGCTCCCTACCAGCCCCAAAATAAAATCCGCATCGTAACTGCAGCCTCGCTATTTGATGGCCATGACGCCGCTATCAACATCATGCGACGGATCCTGCAATCCTCTGGTGCAGAAATCATCCACCTGGGCCATAATCGTTCTGCGCAAGAAATTGTCGCAGCCGCTATCCAAGAAGATGCGCAAGGTATTGCCATAACCTCTTATCAAGGTGGGCATATCGAGTACTTCAAATACATCTACGACCTACTGCAAGAGCAAGGTTGTGGGCATATCAAGGTATTTGGCGGCGGGGGAGGCACCATCTTGCCTTCTGAAATTAAGGAGCTCCACGACTACGGCATTACCCGCATTTACTCACCAGACGATGGACGAGAAATGGGTTTGCAAGGTATGATCAACCACTTGCTAGAATCAGCTGATTTTCCAACAGGGAAACTTGACATCAATCGTTGGCAAGAAGCAATCGGCGAAGCTTTTGGAGATGTAGCGAGTGGTGCCACCAATGGAACCGCCATCCTACACCAAGTCAAGCAAAAGATCAGTCCTCGCGCGATTGGGCGTTTGATTTCGGCAGTAGAAAATGAGCCAGACTTAGTCGAACCTATCATGACAGATGTGCATAAGCGCATCAAAGACCTGACGGTTGCTCCCATCCTGGGTATCACAGGTACTGGTGGTGCCGGTAAGTCTTCATTAGTCGATGAATTGGTGCGTCGCTTTTTGCTAGATTTTCCAGACAAGCATCTTGCGATCATCTCTGTAGATCCCTCCAAACGCAAAACAGGAGGCGCCCTCTTGGGAGACCGGATTCGCATGAATGCCGTCAATCATCCGCATGTTTATATGCGTTCCTTGGCTACACGCCAATCTAACCTTGCGCTCTCCAAGCATATCCCAGAGGCTCTCAATATCCTCAAAGTCGCTCAGTTTGATTTGATCATTTTGGAGACCTCCGGTATCGGTCAGTCTGATACTGAGATTGTGGACTACTCTGATGTTGCGCTCTATGTGATGACGCCAGAGTATGGAGCCGCAACTCAGCTCGAAAAGATCGACATGCTCGACTATGCTGACCTGATTGCCATCAACAAATTTGATAAGCGTGGCTCTCAAGATGCTATCCGCGACGTACGCAAGCAGTATAAGCGCAACCACGGCATTTGGAATCCTACCGAAGCAGATGAACTACCTGTTTTCGGCACCATTGCCTCTCAGTTCAATGATCCGGGGATGAATCGTCTCTACCGCGCGGTGATGAATACAGTCGCTGAAAAAACAGAGGCGGATCTCAAAACGGATTTCTTGGCTTCTGATGAGGCTTCTGAAAAAATATTTATCATCCCGCCATCTCGAACTCGCTATCTCTCAGAGATTTCGGAGTCCAATCGCGACTATGATGTGTGGGCAGAGGAGCAAGCTAGTGTGGCGGGCAAGTTGCAAAGTTTAGCTGAGGTTATGTCTTTGTTGCCGGAGGAGGACCCTGCCAGGGAACGCTTAGCCGAGACCTACGAAACGCTCAATCTCCAGCTCGACAAAACCAATCAGTATATCCTCGAGCATTGGGACGAAAAGAAGAAACGCTACTCCGATGAGGAGTTTGTTTATAAAGTTAGAAATCGCGAAATCCGAGTCAAAACGCATACAGAGTCGCTTTCTCGCAACCAGATTCCAAAAATCGCCCTCCCCCCCTATAGAAGCTGGGCTGACATCCTGAAGTGGAATCTGAGAGAAAACGTACCGGGAGAATTTCCTTATACCGCGGGTGTATTTCCATTCAAACGCGAAGGCGAGGACCCCACTCGTATGTTTGCGGGTGAAGGAGGACCAGAGCGTACCAATAAACGCTTTCATTATGTCTCCCTTGGCCTGCCTGCGAAGCGCCTTTCGACCGCTTTTGACTCGGTTACGCTTTATGGAGAAGATCCCGCTTACCGCCCTGACATTTATGGCAAAATTGGTAATTCCGGGGTTTCGGTTTGTACGTTAGACGATGCTAAAAAGCTTTATTCTGGCTTCAATCTCTGTAATCCAAGTACTTCGGTATCCATGACGATCAATGGGCCAGCGGCTACTGTATTGGGCTTTTTTCTCAATGCAGCCATTGACCAGCAATGTGAGCTTTATATCAAGGAACAGGGCTTAGCGGCAGAAATAGAGGCCAAAATCGAAGCCATTTATCAAGCCAAGGGCAAAGAGCGGCCGCGTTATCAGGGAGATTTACCCGAAGGCAATGATGGCCTAGGCCTCATGCTGCTCGGTGTCACAGGTGATGAAGTCTTGCCAGCAGATGTCTACAACGAGATCAAAGCCTCGGCTATGTCTAAGGTGCGTGGTACCGTGCAAGCTGACATCTTGAAAGAAGACCAAGCCCAAAACACTTGTATCTTCTCGACCGAGTTTTCGCTCAAATTGCAAGGCGATGTGCAGCAATACTTCATTGATCACGCGATTCGCAATTTTTATTCGGTTTCGATCTCAGGCTATCACATCGCTGAGGCCGGCGCCAATCCCATCAGTCAGCTAGCGTTTACGCTTTCCAACGGCTTTACCTTTGTCGAGTATTATCTCTCGCGAGGGATGAATATTGATGATTTCGCACCGAATTTGTCGTTTTTCTTCTCCAATGGAGTGGATCCAGAGTACGCTGTGATTGGGCGTGTCGCTCGTCGTATTTGGTCCAAAGCGATGAAGCTAAAGTATAAAGCCAACGATCGCTCCCAAAAACTTAAGTACCATATTCAGACTTCTGGGCGCTCATTGCACGCTCAGGAGATCTCTTTTAACGATATCCGCACTACCCTACAAGCGCTCTACGCGATTTACGACAATTGTAACTCCTTGCATACCAATGCTTATGATGAGGCCATCACTACTCCAACAGAGGAGTCGGTGCGTCGTGCCATTGCGATCCAAATGATCATCAATCATGAGTTGGGGATGACCAAAAATGAGAACCCTTTGCAAGGAGCTTTTATCATTGAAGAGCTGACAGACCTCGTTGAGGAAGCCGTATTATTGGAGTTTGACCGTATCACGGAACGCGGCGGTGTACTCGGAGCGATGGAGACAATGTATCAACGTAGCAAGATCCAAGAGGAGTCCTTATACTACGAAAGCCTCAAGCATACGGGTGAATATCCGATCATTGGGGTAAATACATTCCTTTCGGACGAAGGTTCCCCCACCGTGATTCCGGCTGAGATTATACGTTCTACGAAGGAGGAAAAACAACTACAGATCGAACAATTGGCGGCCTTCCAAGCGCGCAATACTGAAGCGGGCAAAATGGCTCTCCACAATCTCCAACAGGTGGCAATCCAAAATGGCAACCTCTTTGAAGCCTTGATTGAAGCCACTAAAGTCTGCTCTCTCGGTCAGATTACGCATGCCATGTACGAGGTTGGTGGGCAGTATAGGCGCAATATGTAGGTTCGGCATATACGGTGCATATTTTGTAGGTTCGGCTAGCAAGCCGAACCTACTTGTATACGGAACCGACAAACCGTAATTTTAGCCGTCATGCGAAATGAAATGCTAGATCCTTTTGCGGCATCTGACGATGAACGCCACCTCCGACCACAGGAGTTGGGGGACTTCACGGGCCAAAAAAAGCTAACCGACAATCTCAAAATCTTTATCGAAGCGGCGAAGCTGAGAGGCGAAGCCCTCGATCATGTTCTTTTGCATGGCCCTCCCGGATTGGGCAAGACGACCTTATCCTTTATTGTGGCCAACGAGTTGAACGCTCAGATCACGACTACTTCTGGCCCAGTCTTAGAAAAGCCCAGTGATCTCGCGGGCCTTTTGACCAATTTAGATGAAGGGGATGTGCTGTTTATCGATGAGATTCACCGCCTTTCGCCCGTAATCGAAGAATACCTCTACTCCGCTATGGAGGATTTCAAAATCGACATCATGGTCGAATCTGGTCCAAATGCGCGCAGTATTGAGATTTCGCTTAATCCATTTACACTCGTTGGTGCCACTACGCGTGCCGGGCTTTTGACCTCACCGATGCTGGCTCGCTTTGGCATCAATGCTCGCTTGGAGTATTATGATGCGGAGACATTACAACGGATCGTTCAGCGATCAGCTGGAGTACTAGAAGTGCCGATCAAAGCAGATGCCGCTTTGGAGATTGCACGGAGAAGTCGTGGTACGCCGAGGATTGCAAATCGACTGCTGCGCAGAACGCGAGACTTTGCCCAAGTAAAGGGAGATGGTACGATCACCTTTGCGATTGCCTGCACCACGCTGGAGGCCTTGGAAGTAGACGAAGCAGGTCTAGATGATATGGATGCCAAAATCTTGTTGACGATCATCGACAAGTTTAAGGGCGGTCCGGTAGGTCTCAACTCTATTGCGGCCTCGGCCGGGGAAGAAGCCGAAACCATCGAGGAGGTGTATGAACCCTATCTCGTGATGGAAGGATTTATCAAACGCACCAATCGTGGGCGGGTCGCGACAGAAAGAGCCTACGACCATTTTGGGCGCATGCCCGGCAGTGATCCCAGCCAAGGAACTCTATTTGCCTAAGCCAATTGGG
>JBCAWW010000351.1:0-6207 GCA_038534415.1 Bacteroidota bacterium
GGATTTGTCTCCATCATCTGCCAAGTCATCATCATACACTTGCGCGATGATAGGCACCCCTCTTTGTACTACTGTATTCCAGCCTGCCAATAAAGTATTGGTTAGTGGAGTCCAAGCATATAAAGCACCCGCCGCATTAGGAATAGTAGCACCAGCACCGGAATAAGATCCATGCACAACTACATCCAAAACGCCATCATTATTGATATCTGCAACAGCACTCTGACCATCGATAAAGGTACCGACTCCCGCATCATTTAGGTTGCGACGAGCGGTCATAGTCTGAGCCACGATGTCAACTGAATATACCACATTAGCGGCTACTAGCTCTAATCCATCACATTCAGGATCGCCACCACAATCAGCAGCAGTCAAAATATCAATCGCCACTGAAGAGAAGGTTGCATAATCTGCACTTCCTCTCGAACCACCATTGGTTACTGTATCCCCATTCATAATCATGCGGATACAATCCCCCGTACAAGCCGAATTTGGAGCGAAAGAGTAAATGCGATTCGCCATATAATACTCTGGACGGCCATCTCCATTAAAGTCTGCCGCCCCTAAGCCGGTAATATTATTGACAACTGATACATTCGGGAAGGCATTCACATTAGAGGTGATTGTTTCCCAAATAGTGCCATTGTGTCTAAACATTTCGATTCTACGGTCAGAGCGGACATAAGCAATTTCCAAATACCCCTGACCGTCCATTTGAGCAATACAAAGCGTATTTGAGCGGTTTGAGAAAGCGGCTGCAAATGATTGCTCAACGGCCATAGTAGCCGGGTCTAAGACATCAATCCCAGTTCCCGTACTATTAAAACCAATCAACTCAACTGTTGAGTCTTGGTCGATATCGGCAACCATCACAGAAAGTCGGTTGGCATATGAACCAGAAGCGCGCGAAACCTCAGCAATACATACTGTATCTGGTGGTACAGATTGCGTACAATCATAAGATACATAGAAGGCACAATTTGCAGAAGAGGCACAGTCAGGATCATAACAATCGATTAGTCCATCTCCATCATCATCTATGCCGTTATCACAAATTTCGGGACCACAAGCTGAATAGGTCAAAAATAACCTTGGCGCGACGGCAAGCCCTCCTTCAAAAGCCCAAGCAGAAGCCTGCCCGGCAACTCCGCCATCAATGATAAAATTGAGGTTGGTCAAGTCAGTACCAGGAGATAATAAATCCACCACCTCTTGTACTACGGCAGAGAGGTCAGGTGAATCATAAGTATTGCCATTGGTCCAAGCACCAGTATTCCAGTTTACATTTTGAACCGTGGTAGTTCGACCAGAAATGTTACCGGGTATTACCTGGTAAGTAGTCGTATTGGTAGCGAGTTCTCCATTTATTGCAACACCGGTGGCTCCAGGCTCATCTGCCGAAGCGGTAAAACGGATGAAAGCATTGGTGATCACCGCTCCAGAAGGAATAGAAAAACCACGGAAACGAGTTCCTGAGAGTTTGCCCGGATTAAAATCTAGGTCAGAGATCGGGCCAACATCAAAAATATCAACTAATCCCCCATCTTCCTCTGCATCATCACTCGTCTGATTGACAGGCTGATCAAAGGAATAAGTATTGCCACAATCGCTATCGAGGCAATCAATATCCCCATCTCCGTCATCATCTATATTGTTATCACAGATTTCGTTGAAACAGGCTACATATTCAACCAACAATTCGGGAGCAGTTGCTCCACTAGCCTCTCCTGCCCAGGCAGAAGCTTTGCCAGCAGTGGCTTGACCAAAGATAAAGGCTACGGCATCCAAAGTGTTGTTTACTGCCACCTGATCCACTAATTCTTGTACAATTGCGGTCAAATCAGGGGTTGTATAAGTCAATCCCCCAGTCCAGGCACCGGTAGTAGGCCAATTGACCGTTGCGGTGGTTAGTGGGCGATTCGTGATATTATTATTGACTGCCTGGAAGGCAAGCGGGAGTAGGTTATCCTCCGCTCGAATATCAATATTGGTAGCACCTGGCTGATTACTGGAAGCCGTAAAAGTAATTTCTACATTGGTGATAGTAGCTCCTGCAGGTATGTTGAGATTGACAAAACGGACACCTACATCTTTGGTATTTTCCCAATCTAGGTCGGGAGTGCCTGTTTCGAGTACATCAACAACATTAAATTCCTCTTCTCCATCGTCTGCAAATTGCGTTACGATAAGATTTAAGGATTGTGAGAAGCCACAGTCAGGGTCGAAGCAATCAATTAGCCCATCGTTGTCATCATCTACGCCATTATCGCAGATTTCTTGGGCAAAAACATTGCCTCCACAAAGCAAAAGCGCCAGCAAGAACGTAATGTTAACTAGTCTTTTCATTAGTAAGGCATTAGGGGGAAAACAAGCTTTAGTTTGGTAGTTTTGGTTTTGTATTGGTGGTATATGGTCAGCTTCAGCATAACGATTATTTCGTTTTATACTAAAAGCAGGGTAAACCGTTTTTCAACGGATTCCCAAGAGCTTAGCACTTGTTCAAGGTTAGTACTGGATTCTAAAAAAATACAAGGAGTAGGAAGAAAATTAGCAGTGTTACCTAAATCATAAATACCTGTTCATTTATCGAAATGCACCCCAAATGTGATTTCAAGCATAAAATTAGACATAAATGAACAATTTCTTACCCCATTAGACCCAATGGTAATATTTGTCTCCTAAACGGTCCATTAACTGGATTTTATTTTTCAAGATCAGCGACCATATCCATCACCTTGGCTCTCAACTCGTCCTTATACTGTAATAAATTATGCGTAATCTTTTCATCTCCAGTAGCCACAATCTGAGCCGCGAGAATACCGGCATTCTTCCCTCCATTGAGGGCGACAGTAGCGACCGGCACGCCGGAAGGCATTTGTAAGATCGAAAGGATCGAATCCCAACCATCGATTGAGTTAGAAGACTTTATAGGCACTCCGATTACGGGCAAAACGGTCATTGAAGCAACCATGCCCGGCAAATGTGCCGCACCACCAGCTCCCGCAATAATCACTTTTAGTCCTCGTTCCAAAGCTCCTTTGGCATAATCCATCATACGCTCTGGACTCCGGTGGGCAGAGACCACTGTCATCTCATAAGAAACACCTAGATGATCCAATAAGTCAGCTGCCCCTTGCATTACGGGAAGATCTGATTTGCTCCCCATGATGATGCCTACTTTCATAATCTGTTCAAATTTATCTAAAAGGTTTTGGCTTACGAAGGTACTGCTATTATGCAATCACTTGCACAGATTTGCGCACTTTTTGCACTTTTTCTTGCAAGGCCAAATGCGTCTCTCCCAATATCGTGACATGTCCCATCTTACGATATGGTTTGGTTTGTGCCTTGCCGTAGATATGAGGGTAAACGCCCTCGATTGCCAAGATCGCATCGATACCGTCATAGATTGCCTGACCAGTGTATCCATCAGCGCCTAGTAAATTGACCATAGCCGCCGGACAAAGCTGGGCACAATCTCCTAAGGGCAAGCCAAGAATCGCTCTAAGATGCTGCTCATATTGAGAGGTTGCATTAGCTTTAATGGTCTGGTGTCCAGAGTTATGCGGTCTTGGAGCCACCTCATTGATGATTACACTCCCCTCTTTTTCGACAAACATTTCTATCGCCATCAAGCCTACATATGCTAACTTTTCGACTAAGCGTTCGGCGATGAGCCGTGCCTTATCTGCCACCTCTTCCGACACCTGAGCGGGTGCCATTAGATACTCTACTAAATTGTGCTCTGGATGAAAGACCATCTCTACCAAAGGAAAGGTCCTCACTTCTCCCTGTGGATTGCGAGCTACAATCAAGGCAATCTCTTTTTCAAAAGGCACAAAGGATTCGACCAAGCCAGGGGCATCGAAGGCTTTGCTTAGGTCTGCCGCTTCGCGCAATACTTGTACTCCTCGACCGTCATAGCCTGCTTTTCCTAGTTTTTGTACTGCGGGCAACTTATCGACCAAGGCCTGAACCTCTGCGGCATTTTGGGTAAGCGTAAAGGGGGCAGTCGGTAAATCATTTTTGACAAAAAATTGTTTTTGCTCCCTTTTGTCTTGAATCATACGGATAGTAGCGGGATCAGGATAAACCGTTTTGCCCTCTTTTTGCAAGGCCAACAAGGCATCAGTATTTACATTTTCGATCTCAATAGTGAGGACATCGACGGCTTTGCCGAACGCATAAACTGTATCATAATCCGTCAAAGATCCTTGTACAAAATGATGCGCATAAGGACGACAGGGAGCTTCAGCACTTGGGTCTAAGACCGAAATATGAAGATTATAATCGATACCGGCTTGTAAGAGCATCCGGCCCAACTGCCCGCCACCAAGAATGCCCAATCGTAAATCCTGATAAAAACTTGCTTGATTCATGCCGGCAAAAATAAGTCTTATCCCGGCACCTACAAAAGTCAATCTTACCTCTGCGCTCAATCATTCGGATAGGCAGTCTAAAACTGAATATTTGAATATGGAACGATCAAATGGTATCAATATGAAAGGATTTAAAAGAATCATGGTGGGCTTGGATTTTACCGCTATGGATAAAAAACTGATACAATACGCTGCTTTTCTAGCTTATTATCTCAATCCAGAAAAGATATATTTTACCAATATTCAGCCGGACCTCGATATCCCAGACAGTGTCAGAGAAGCCTTTCCAGAACTTCGCCAGCCTCGCGATGAGAAACTACTCGCTGATCTTGAGAGTCAAGTAAATCGTCATTTTCCAAACAAGGCAGAATATGAGGTGGACTGCCAAATCATTGAAGGTTCTGCCAGAGTAGAATTGGCGCGTTGGTCTCACATCAAAAATGTAGATCTCCTTTTGGTAGGTCGTAAATCTCTCCAACATGGCAAAGGCATTGTCCCCCAGCAGCTTGCTCGAAAGTTAGAGTGCTCCATCATGTTTATTCCGGAGCAGCTGCGTTTCCAGCTCAAAGATATCTTGGTTGCCAATGATTTCTCCAATTATGCTAAGACTGGCATCAAGGTAGCTGGACAATTTCAGGCGGCAGATCCGGATATCAATATCTATAGTGGGCATGTTTTCAATTTGCCACAAGGCTATTATCGCACGGGTAAATCCGAGACTGAGTTTGCAGAGATTATGGAACACCATGCACAAACTCGCTACCAGAAATTTGTCTCAGAGATCCCAAAATCGATCAAATTGAGTCCACTTTACTGCTTTGATAAGGATCATCGTTCCGCGGCGCGGGTCATCCACGAAACTGCCAATGAGCAAAATATCGACCTCATCGTGATTGGCTCTAGAGGACATACCTCCACCTCTGCCTTTTTACTAGGCAGCGTGAGTGAAAAGCTGATTCGCATCAATGATAGCAGCCCCATATTGCTGGTCAAGCATGCACAGCATATCAAATTATTAGAAGTAGTAGAATCTCTATAATCAGGAAGCATGACAACATTACATCCAGCAATCACTCCTAGTACAATGAGGTTTAAAAATATCTTGATCCCCACAGACTTTAGCGAGGCTGCCTGGCAAGCCACCGAATATGCTATGAGTATTGCTAGTCCCGGCTACACCCGACTCATCTTTGCTCACGTATTGAATGAAGCGCCCATCAACCCGGCTATCATTCCTGACCGCTACGTCAAAGAGTTGCAAGCCGAACGGATCAAAATGGTAAGGAGGCAACTGCAGGTCTACGAAGACTATTGTGAGCGTACGCAAGGAGGATGTATTACGCATAAAAGCATGGTCATGCCAGGGAGAGCCGCCTCAAAGATTTTACTGATGGCTCAAAATGAAAATGTGGACCTAATTGTATTGGGCAGCGCTGCTGCAAGTCGCTTAATGGAAAGCGTAAGCCTCGAAGTGATAGACAAGGCACAATGCCCCGTCTTATCTCTTCCACATAAGTCTCATAGTCCTCAGTTTTCTCAGCTCATCTTCTTGCCTCGAAGCACCTCCCACAGTCAAAAGGCACTGCAATATGTCAAGCAGCTAAGCACTGAATACCATTTGGACTTACATATTTCGCCGCTTTCGCTGGATATGCCTCAGAGTCTCCCAAGACTGCGTTTATCTAGCCCAGAAGCTTTGCTCGCGATCATGTTGGATAGTGACCCGGCCACGAGATTACAGCAAAAAAGGTGGATACAGACTTTAATTCGCGACGAACATAAGCCCCTATTCATATTTCAATCACCCTCAAAGCAACAAAATGAAAAA